>JALYHL010000001.1:600000-834804 GCA_030776625.1 Actinomycetota bacterium
AGCGCGCTAAGAGGGATCATCAAAGTGACGAGGCACGCGATCACTAGCCGCCTACGGGTGGCGCGACTCGCGGTGGCGATCGCGAACCCCGCCCACGACGCCACCAGCACGGTGACCGGAACCGCCACGGCCACCACGATCAGCGAGTTGATCAGATACCTGCCGAGGGGCACGAACGCGAAGACCGTTTCGTAGTTGCTCCAGGTCGATCCCTCCGGAACGAGCTCGAACCCGTCTGGGGGCGGTAGTCCCGGCGAGCGCAGTGAGCCCAGGATCATGAAGATCAGCGGCGTCAGGAAGACCGCGCACAGGATCACGACCCCCAACCGCCGAAGAGCGGCGCGCTCAGTCACGCTGATCTAGCCTCCGA
This sequence comes from Actinomycetota bacterium, assembly GCA_030776625.1. Lineage (NCBI taxonomy): Bacteria > Bacillati > Actinomycetota > Actinomycetota bacterium. The sequence goes on from JALYHL010000001.1 coordinate 600,371, forward strand.
TAACGTTCGGACTCGTACAGGAGCTTGATCGTGACCTGGCCCGCGCAAGGCCCTTCTCTCAGGCGATAGGTCCCGGTCGTCCCCTTGCCGCGTTCGAAGAATATTTCCGCCTCGAATCCTTCGTTGTCCCCACTCAGGATGCTGTAGCCGGCGTCGACCGTGGCGCGCGCCATCATCGGGTAGAGCTCGACGATCTTCGTCTCGGAGACGGCTCTCGCTCCCACGAAGCCGCCCTGTACCTCGACCTGGTCGACGATCCCCCACTCGTCGAGCGGGACGTCGCGGGGCAACAACGAAAGATCCGCGAGCGGCTGCGGGAGAGGACATCGGTTCGGGACCGCGGAATCCGCTCCGCCACACGCTGCCACCGAAGCGACCACTGCCACGATCGGGACGATGCGCCTCACTGGTCTCCTGTCTCGTGGGGGAGGGCTTCAGTAAGCTAAATGCTCGGGGAGGTGACATGGCGAACGGGTCTCGGCCACGAGTTCGGCTCGGCGCGGCGGCGGTCGCAGCTTGCATGGCTGTCGGGCTGTTGCCCTTGGACGCCGCGGCCGTCCCCGGCGTCACGAGGCGTCGCATCAAGATCGGGGTGCACGCCTCTTTGACGGGTGCGGTGCCGTTGCCCGGCGACTCCGTCCAGAAGGGAGCGAACCTCCTGTGGGAGTGGCTGAAGGAACGGAACCGGCCGGTAAACGGGCGCCACGTAGAGGTCGTGCTCAAGAACGACAACTACAACCCGAGTCAGGCCGTGGCGGTGTGCAAGCAGATGGTGGAGCAGGACAACGTGTTCCTGCTCAGCGGGCTCATGTCCGGCTCGAACGGCGGCGACCAGACCTTGAGCTGCGCGCGCTACGCCGCGTCGGTCGGGGTCCCGTACGTCACCATCGGGTCCTACAAGCTGGGGGTCCGCGAGCTCCGCAACTACTTCGCCGTGACGATGCCCATGGAGGAGCAAGCTCCGCTGCTGGTCGACCACCTGGTGTCGGACCTCGCAGCGAGGAGAGACGTCAACGGCATCGTGCGCTACGACACGCCGATGTACGAGCAGGTGCACGACCGATGGGTGACGGCGATGGCCAAACGGGAGGCCCCGGTCGCCTACGACAGAGCCCTCTCGCGCGGCGCGGCGACCACCGAGGCGCAGCTGATCGTGCGCGAGATGAAGACGGCGGGTGTGGAGAACGTGACGATGTTGGTATCGCCGATCTTCTTCCTTCAGGTGCTACGAGCGGCCGAGACTCAGGAGTTCGCGCCGCTGTGGAACGGCGTGGGGCTGACGATGACGATCTCCGACGAGATCGCGAGCATCGGCTGTCGCAACGGCACGATCGGCGGCGCCAGGTTCCTCTCGCCGCTTCCCGCCTTCATCGACAGGGACAGCTTCGATCGCACCTACGACCGGGCGGTCGAGAAGGTTTATCCGGAATCGAGCGGCGGCGATTCCGTGGTCTGGCTCGGCTGGGCGACCTCAAAGGCGTTGAAGGACATGCTCGAGCTGCCCGGACGCCGCCTCACTAGGCAGCGGTTCATCCGGCGGGCCCAAAGCGGCCGGACCATGAAGACGGGGATCCTTCCCCCGGCGCGGTTCACGAGGCGCGACCGCTTCGGCGGTCGTTCCACGCACCTGCTTGAAGCTCGTTGCAGAGACCAGCGGTGGCACACCGTGCGGAGGTTCGTGAGCGACTTCTAGCGCAGCGCCAGACGCCTCGCGGCCGCTTCGTACTGCTTTCCCGCGTGATAGCTCGAGCGCACCAGCGGGCCTGACTCGACCCATGCGAAACCGAGCTGTTCCTCGCCGTAGGCCTTGTAGCGCGCGAACTCGTCCGGGTGCACCCAGCGATCCACCGGCAGGTGCCATGACACGCTGGGCTGCAGGTATTGGCCGATCGTGACGATGTCACAGCCCGTGTCGCGCAGGTCTCGCAGTGCCTCTAGGACCTCTTCTTCGGTCTCGCCCATGCCGACGATCAGGTTCGACTTCGTGACCTGGTCCGGACGTAGTTCCTTCGCCCACGCGAGCAGGTCCAGGCTCATGCGGTAACCGAAGCCGGGCCGGATCGCCGGATGAAGACGCGCGACGGTCTCCAGATTGTGCGCGAGCACGTCTGGCCTCGCCTCGATCACCCGGGCGAGAGAGGTTCGGGGGTGTTCCCTGCGTCCCTTGAAGTCGGGGATCAGGACCTCGACGCCGCAATCCGGTTGCTCTCGCCTGACCGCTCGGATCGTCGCGGCCCAGTGGTGTGAGGCCGCGTCATCGCGGTCGTCGCGAGCCACGCCGGTGATCACGGCGAACTTCAAGCCCATCAAGCGCACCGCTTCCGCAACCTTGTCCGGTTCCTGTGGATCCAACGGTTGCGGCTTCGCCGTCATGACGTCGCAGAAGCCGCACCGGCGCGTGCACAGATCGCCGCACAGAAGGAATGTGGCCTCGCGTGCCTCCCAACACTCGTAGATGTTGGGGCAAGCCGCCTGCTCGCACACCGTCGCGAGACCCCGCTCGCGCATGATGTTGCGAAGCTCGGTGAAGTTCTCGCCCTGCCGGACGCGCACCTTCAGCCACTCCGGCTTGCGGGTGGGGCGGCCCACGGCTTCGCCGGGGGCCGCGTGCAACGGAACGCCGCGCCGGAGATCCTTTTCGATCTGTTCACGAGTCCTGATGCGAGGCGTGATCACTTGTGCCATGTCGTCAATCTAGCCGTTCGTCGGACAGCACCTCGCCCGGCTGCAGGCGCAGACAGTTGGCCATGACTGCCCTCAACGTCGCAGCCGACACCTGCTTCGCCGATGCGTACACCTGCGTGCCCTCGGGATCCGTCAAACCCGACAGCACCCACACGCCATCCGGTCGCGCTGCGACGTAGACCACAACCTGATCCGTTCGGTCTCGAGCCGTTCTCTTGACGGCGAAGACCCGCGTCACCACGTCGGCACCTGCGATCGCTGCCTCGACTTCGCCCTGCCAGCTCGGTCTCTCGGGGCCGCGCGATGTCAGTGCCGGAGCATCGTCGCGCGCCCACGACTCCGGGTCTGCGAACGATGCCAGCTCGGCCGCGCCTCTGTCCACGCCCGCCAGCCGGAAGAAATGGAGCCCGTCCTCCACACGCTCCTCGAGTACGCCTTCCTCCTGATCACCGTAGAGGAATCGTTTGGCGCGATCGGACAGTCTCTCCGCGACCACTATCTGCAGAGGAGAACGCCGCGTCGCCAAAACGAAACCGAGCGCGCTCTCCTCTAGAGGCTCGCCTGCGCGATCGAGATAGCCGCGGGCGCGCAAGGAACGACGACCCGCCTCGATCGCGACGGCCCGCGCGGGAGCCGAAAGCCCGTCGACCCGCTCCAGAGGAACCAGCCGCTCTCCTCGATGGTCCGGCTCCGCGACCGCGGCAAGCTCCTCGTCGGTGAACACCGGAAGCAGTACCTCTGCGAGCTCCTCGTCGGGGGCTTCGGGCGGCTGCATCAATCCCAAAACGTCACCGCATCGGCAACGTTGTCAACAGCATCTCCCACTGCTCCGCCCACCGCCTCGGCGGCATCTCCGATCGCTTCTCCGGCCTCCTCGATCCGATCGCCGGTCCACTCGACGGTGGACGTGATGGCCTGTCCGATGTCGTCCCTGTTGTCCCAGGCGAGGTTCCCCACCGACCAAACGGCTCCTGTTACCGCTGCCGCGCCGGCGAGCGTAACGAGTGCCGGGGCGGCTGCGAGGCCGAGGGCGGTCGCGCCTACGGCGGCGGCTCCTGTCACCAGACCCCCCAGGGCGAGGGCTCGATCGGCGTCCCCCCTGATGCCGGCGTATTCGGATCCCTGCCAGACGACCACGGCATCGGTCACGAACCCGACGGGCCCCAGTGCCCTGGAGAGTCCCCGCGCCCACTTCACGCTTCGCACGATGTCGGTCCCGTGCCCGACCTGGGTCCACCTCACGGCGACTTTGCCGAATCTGACGCTCTGCCCGAGCGCGACTGCATCGTCGCCCATGTTCGTGACGGCGCGGGCCCAATCGATGGGAAGGCCCCATGCCGAAACCGTCTCCTGCCACTTCAGCCATCGACCCAGAGACCGGAGATCGCCGTACCGTCCGAACTCGTCCAGACTGAGCGCCCGGCTATACAGCTCCCACGCTCGTCGCATCTGCTTGTGGAGACGGACGGCCGTAACGCCATGCGTCGTCTGATCTATGCCCTTCAGCAGACCGATCGCGCCCAGGATCACAAGGGTCGACTCCTCGTCCACCAGGAAGCGAACCCTCTGAACGAGGTCGATCGCCCGCTCCCTCAACCACCGTTCGCACTCCGGCAGCGAGCAGGTGAGGTCCAGCGTCTCGCCAACCGCACCCGCGACTGCGACCGCCTGGAGTCGTATCGTCGCCAGCTCCGCCGCGGCCTCCCCGCAACCTGCTGCGAGCCGGAGCAACGATTCCGGGTCGAGCGCGATGCGCCCGCCACCGGCAGCAACAGGGCTCACGCGGGCTTCTTTCTCATGCAGAGCCTCATCCGCCGAAGATCCTCAAGATCTTGCCCAGCGACCCAGCGGCCATTCCCGCATGGGATCGATCCATCATCTTCCGTTTGGTCTCCACGAGCGCCTCCGCGCGCTGTGCGGGGTCGAGATGCTCGAGTGCCGCTTCCAAGACCGTGTCGATGTGCGGGGTGCGATCGTTTGGGTCGAACCGATCACTCTCGACATACGTTCGGAACAATCCGCCAAAGACCTGCGGATTCAGTACCACACCGCCCTCAACGTCCCTGAAACTCCGACGTCCCCGCACCTGCTGGAGGGGCTCTGCGATAGACAGCACGATCACCGATGCAGCGAATGCGCTCAGGACTATCGCCTCATCCCAATGATTTGCCAGCGCGACCGCAGAGAAACTCACGATCCCGACGATCACGAACATCACTGCGATCTTGACGAACTCGTGGCGCATCTCGCGGTCGAGATCCCACTCTTTTAGCGGAGTAAGCGCCTCTCTCTCGTTGCTGAGCACATGAACATGTCCCTGTGAATCCAACCCGAACTCTGAGTCCGAAGAGATGAAGTCATAAAGAGGTCTTCGTGCAATGAGCCGGATCGCGAGATAGACGCCGGCGCCGATGAGCCACCCGAGCAGGATCTTCGTGAGAGGGAAAACGAAGAAGGGGCCGAGAAGGAGCCCGAAGAATGCTGCCGCGAAAGGCCACGCGTCGGCCAGGCGCGTGCGAAGCGGCGGAAGCTCTAGGTAGCTTCGGTCCATCGCCTCCTCCGCAAACCAGGAGTCACCGCTCCATCTCTTCCCGGCGCGCCTTGAGCGCTAGCTCGTGCTCTAGTGCCTCGGCGCGCGCGAACACCCTCTTGGCGGTCGCACGCAGCTCGTCCGCCGCGCTCCTGCAGACACGGGCCTGCACCGCGAGATCGCTGTGGAATCTCTCGGCGGCCGGACCGATCCAAGTCCCGGAACCCGCCCGGGCACGGACGTGCTCGATCGGCGCGGGGACCCGCTCCGCGAGGGCCCACAGACGACGGGCGGCTTCGCGTAACTCATGGGGAGTCATGGCGAGGGCCGCCGCAGAAGACCCACTAGATCGTCCGGCTAGAAGTCCGCTAGCTTCCGCATCTCTTGTTCGAGGCTGTCGACGTTCGGCATGAACCAGTGCTCGAGGGTCGGCGCGTACGGCATGGCCGGGACGTGCGGCCCCGCGATCCGCTTGATCGGCGCGTCGAGCTCGAACATCGCGTGCTCGGCGATCTGCGCCGCGACCTCGGCCCCCGCGCCGAGGAACTTGTTGTCCTCGTAGACCACCATCGCCTTGTTCGTCTTTCCGACAGACTCCAGCACGGTGTCGATGTCCAGCGGAAAGATGCTGCGCAGGTCGATGACCTCGACCTCGATCCCATCGCCCGCCAGGCGCTCGGCCGCGTCGACGCAGAAGTGGTGCATCAACCCGTAGGACACGACGGTGAGGTCGGCCCCCTCTCGGCGAACGGTTGCCTTCCCGAACGGGACCGTGTAACGCTCGTCCGGCACCTCTCCCTTGATCGAGCGGTAGGTCTTCTTGTGCTCGAGGTAGATCACCGGGTCCGGGTCCTCCAGCGCCTGGATCAGCATCCCCTTCGCGTCGTACGGAGTCGACGGCACCACTACCTTCAGGCCGGGGACGTGAGCGTAGAACGCCTCGACCGACTGCGAGTGATAGAGCGCGCCGTGGACGCCTCCCCCGTAGGGAGCCCTGATCACCATCGGCACGCTGAAGTCGCCGTTGGACCGGTACCGGATGCGGGCAGCCTCCTGCACGATCTGGTTGAAGCCGGGAAAGCTGAAGTCGGCGAACTGCATCTCGGCGACGGGCCGCATCCCGTCGAGGGCGAGTCCGATCCCGACGCCGGCGATCAGGCACTCGTCCAAAGGTGTGTCGATCACACGGTCCTCGCCGAACTCGTCGAGGAAGCCCATCGTGACGCGGAACACGCCACCGCGCGCCCCTACATCCTCGCCCAGCACGAGTACGCGGTCGTCGCGCTTCATCTCGTCGAACAGCGTGTCGTGAACGGTCTGAACCAGATTCTTTTCGGGCATCTGCTACTTCACCTCCACGCGCTCGGCATAGACGTTGTCGTAGCCCGTCGAGGGATCCGGGAAGTCCGCCTGCTCGGCGTCCTTCGCCTGCTCGTCGACCGTCGTCTTTGCTTCGTCTCTCATCTCTTGGATCCGGTTGTCGTCCACGACCTCCACCGAGCGCAGGTACTCCTCGAACCTCGGGATCGGGTCCTTGCGCTTCCACTCCTCGACCTCTTCCTTCTTGCGATAGGTGCGGTCGTCGTCGTCGGAGGTGTGCGAGTAGTGGCGGTAGGTCAGCAGCTCGACCAGCGACGGGCCCTCACCCGCGCGGGCGCGGTCGACCGCCTCCTTCGTCAGCTTGTAAGACTCCAGCACATCGTTGCCGTCGCCGACAGCACCGGGCATCCCATAGCCCGCTGCGCGCCCATGGACCGAGCCGGCTACCTGCTTACTGACATGCACGCTGATCGCGTACTGGTTGTTCTCGACGACGAGCACGAGCGGGAGCTTGTGGATCCCGGAGAAGTTCATCGCGCCGTGCCAGTCCGCCTCCGACGTCCCTCCTTCGCCGCACCACGTACCGACCACGGCGTCGCTGCGCTTGAGCTTCTTCGAGAGAGCGATCCCCGCCGCGTGCAGACACTGCGTCGCGATCGGCGAAGAGCCCGTGATGATGTTGCGATCCCGTGCCCCCCAGTGCGCCGGCATCTGACGGCCGCCCGACGACGGGTCATCCTTCTTCCCGAACAGCCCGAGGAAGACATCTCTCGGCGAGAACCCTGCAACCAAGGTCAGAGCGAGGTCGCGGTAGTAGGGACAGAAGACGTCCTTGCCACGCTCGAAAGCCCACGCGGAACCCACCTGCGCCGCCTCGTGCCCCGATACCGGGACCACGAAAGGAGCCTTGCCCTGCCGGTTAAGGCCCCACTGCCGCTCGTCGCAGAAGCGAGCCAGCAGCATGAACCGGTACATCTCGATCAGGTCTTCTTCCTTCAGACCCAGTTCCGTATGCCTGTCGTTACTCGAGCCGTTGGCCTTGCCCGCTGTGCCCATGTCGGGTTCTCCTCCTCGAGACTCCGGTGACTCCGTCAACTAGTTCGGCGAGAGGACCCCGCCCTCGAAAGATGCAGAAGAGATGAGCGACCGCGGCTCCGCCCAACTGAGCCGCCGCCCGAACACCTCGCTTAGATGCTTCGCCGCGAGTGACGCCACGTCCTTCACATCGTGCACCACCCGCGTCTCCGCCTGGACGGAGGTGACCCACCGATCCTGGATGCCACACGGCACGATCCCGCGGAACATGTCGAGGTCGGTGGTGACGTTGAACGCGAAGCCATGCATCGTGATGCCTCGCGTGATCTTGACGCCGATCGCGCCGATCTTGTTGCGGCCGACCCATACGCCGGTGTGCTCCGGATCGCGCCGCGCTTCGACGCCAAGGTCAGCAGCCGTTCGGATGACCACGTCTTCGAGGGCCCGCAGATAGGCCAAGACGTCGTATCGCTCGCCGAGTTGCAGGATCGGGTACCCCACGAGCTGGCCGGGTCCGTGATAGGTCGCGCGGCCCCCGCGGTCGACGTTGTACAGGCCGATGCCCTGGGACGCCATCTCGGCCTCCCCGTAGACGAGGTCATCGGCCGCGGCGCGGCGGCCGAGGGTGTAGGTGGGCGGATGCTCCAACAGCATCACGGCATCTCCTCGCTCCCCCTCCAGACGAGCGAGATACAGCTCCTTCTGCCACGCCCACGCAGCGGGGTAGTCGACCCGGCCGAGCCACGAAGCGGTGATCCAGGGATCCATCTTCAACTCTCTCTAGCCGTACTGCTGCAGGTCGGCGGAGAAGTCCGTCGTCTCGATGCGCTCGCGAAGCCGAGCGAGGAACTTCGCCGCCTCCGCGCCGTCGATGGTGCGGTGGTCCCACGACATCGACAGGAACCCCATGTGACGGATGCCGATCGAATCGTCCTCGGTCACCACGACGCGCTTCTGGATCGCCTCGAACCCGAGGATCCCGGTCTGGCCCCTCGGGATGATCGGGACCGAGATGATCGAGCCGAAGGGGCCGGGGTTAGTGATCGTGAACGTCCCACCAGCCAGGTCGTCCGGCGTCAGCTTCTTGGTACGCGCCCGTGTCGCGACGTCGTTGACGGCCCGGGCGAGGCCGACCAGGTTCCGCTCGTCCGCAGACTTGATCACCGGAACGATCAGGCCTCCACCCTCCAGAGCGACCGCGATCCCGAGGTTCACGTAGTGCTTCACCAGGTTTGCCTGGTTCTCCTCGTCGAAGGACGAGTTCACCTCGGGCATCTCCATCAGCGTGTCGCACACGACCTTGCAGAGGAACGGCATGTAGGTGAGAGAGAAGCCCTCCCGCTGCTTGAAGCTGTCCTTCACCCGAGTACGGAGCTTCGCGATGTTCGACCAGTCCGCCTCCACCGCGTTCCAAGCGCGAGCCGTTTCGAGACTGGAGGCGACCATGTGCTCTGCCGTTCGTCGCCGGATGTTCGTCCAGGGAACGAGCTCCTCACGACCACCGACTGGGGCTGCCGCGGGTTGCGCGGAGGGCTCGGGCTGCGGCGCAGGCCGCGCCTGGGTCTGCGGCTCAGGCTGCGGCTGCGCGGAGGACGTCGCGACCGCGGCGGGACGGGCTTTCCTCTCCTCCACGAAGCGGAGCACGTCCTGCTTGCGGATCCGACCACCGGTTCCGGTCCCCTCGACCTCGCCCAGGTCGACCCCGTTCTCGTCCGCGAGCCGGCGGACCAACGGCGAGATCACGCCACGCTTGGACGTGTCACCGGGGCTGCCCGTGCCGCCGGAGGGTTGTGCCGGAGACGCTCCCGCCTGAGCTGGCTCCTGGCGCGGGACCTCCTGCTGTCCACTCTGTCCGTTCGAACCCGAGGGCGCACGCTGGTCGCCGGGAGGAGCTTCGGTCTCGCTCCCGCCGCCCGACTGGTCGTCCATCTCCTGCAGCGAGACCTCGTCCTGGCCGTGCGGAGCCTCCGTCGACTCCTGCTGCGGCGCGTCCTCTTGTGCGGGCGCGCCCTCCTGCGCCGGCGGGCTCTCCTGCGCCGTCGCCTGTGCCCCGTCCTGAGCCTCGCCACCGCCCGAGGCCCCGTCGGCTTCGCCAGCCTCCCCGATGATCGCGAGCGGCGTTCCCACCTTCACGGTGTCGCCCTCCTGCACGAGGATCTTCTGGAGGGTGCCGGCCGCGGACGAGGGAACCTCGGAGTCCACCTTGTCGGTGGATATCTCCACGAGGAGGTCGTCGGCCTCCACCTGCTCGCCCTCTTGCTTCAGCCACTTGGTGATCGTGCCTTCGACGACGGTCTCGCCGAGCTGCGGCATCTTGATCTCGGTTCCCATGCGGCAGGACCCCCTTGTCCACGAGGACGCGTTTTGATCTTGAAAAGGAGTCCCCAGAGTACCCGCGGCTGGGCTTCGCCCCGCTAGGGAACGGCTTCGCCTCCGCGGCCGGCGCCCCTATCCGGCGTCAGCCGTGTAGTGGTTTGTCGGCAAGCTCGAGGAAGGTCTCGCCGATCGCCTCCGACAACGTCGGGTGCGGGTGCATCAACTCGGCCAGCTCGGAGGGATATGCCTCCCACGAGGTGACCAGCTGCGCCTCCGTGATCAGGTCGGACGCGCGCGGCCCCACGATGTGGACACCCACCACGGCGCCGTTCTTCTCTGCAACGGTCTTCACGAACCCTTGGCCGCCCCCGAGCATCAGAGCGCGTGCATTGGCGGCGAACGGGTACCGCTTCGTCTCCACCTCCATCCCGAGCTCCTGCGCCTTCCGCTCGGTCAACCCGACGGCTGCGACCTCCGGCTGGCAGTAGATGACGTGCGGGATGTTGCGGTAGTCCACCGCCGCGGGGTTCTCCCCCGCGATCCGCTCCGCCACCTTCTGTCCCTCGGCGAACGCCGTGTGCGCGAGCTGTGGGTGCGGCGTGTCGGAATCCGTGACGTGTACCGCATCGCCGATCGCGTAGACGCCCTCGACGCTGGTGCGGAAAGAGGAGTCAACCGTGATGTAGCCGCGGTCGGTGGTCACGCCGACCTCCTCGAGCCCGATCCCGTCGGTTCTCGCGGCGCGGCCGATGGCCACGAACATACGGTCGGCACTCAGCGTCTCTTCATTTCCGTCTTTCTCTATGCGCACGTTCACGCCCGAGTCTGTTGTCTCCGCGCCGGCCACAGAGACGCCGAGGTGGAACTTGATCCCTCGCCTTTGAAGCAGCTTGAGGAGCGCCTCGGACACGTCGTCGTCCTCCGAGGGAGCGATCTTCGGAAGCATCTCGACGACCTGCACCTCCGCCCCCAGCGAGCGGTAGACGCTGGCGAACTCGAGCCCGATGTAATTGCCGCCGACGATGACGACCGACGACGGGACGTCGCTCGCGCTGAGCGCGTGGTTCGAGTTGTGGATCCGGTCACCGTCGGCCGGCGCGAACGGAAGGTCGCGGGGATACGACCCGGGTGCGAGCAGGATGCCTTTCGTGCCGGTCAACGTTCGCTCTCCTGCGGCGGTCTTGACGGCGATCGTCTGCGCGTCCGTCAATCGCCCCTCGCCCTCGACGAGCTCGATCTTGTTGCGCTTGACGAGCCCCGATAGCCCCTTGTACATGCGGCCCACGACGGACTCTTTGAAGTCCAGGACCTTCCCCCAGTCCACCTGCGGCTCTTGCGTGATGATCCCGAACTCGCCGGACGACTTGATCTCGTCGACGAGGTCCGCCGCGTGCAACAGAGCTTTGGTCGGGATGCAGCCGCGGTGAAGGCACGTGCCGCCGACCTTGTCCCGTTCCACCATCGCCACCGACAGCCCCAGCTTCACGGCGCGGAAGGCAGCTGAATAGCCGCCGTTCCCGCCGCCCAATATGACGAGATCGAAGGTGTCCGAACCGTCGGCCACGAGGAACCTCCTAGCGAGAAATGTGCGAGCGCGGAGCCATTAACCGGCCCGTTTCCGGATCAGGCTCGAAGATACACTCGCCCCCATGAAGGGGGACCGGGTCGAGGTGGTCGTAGACGTCGGTGACGGCACCAAGACCTACGAGATCCTCGCGAGCAAGGCCGGGCGTCGCGTCGAGGTCTCGAATGTCAGAGGGACCGTCGAGGTGTCCGAAGTGACGCGCACCGGCATCGTCGTCAGATCCGGCCGCTTCATGGCGACGCGGGTGGTGGCGATCATCGAACATCCCGCGGAGGACGAGCGCGCGGGAAAGCCGAAGAAACCCACTGCCCAAACCTCCATGCTCTAGAGACCCTCAACCGGGTCGGCGAGCTCCACAGTGCTTGCAGAAGGGGGCGTTGGGCGAGATGACGCCGCCGCACTCGAGACACTGGTCGGGGGCTACCCGACGTGTCCTGAAGCGTCCCGCGGCCGCTATCGCCACCGCTCCGGTCACCGCGATCAATACCAGGATCGTGACGCTCGTCGTATCGAAGCCCTGGTCGACTCCCAGCGCGAGTGCCAGCGCCAAACCGATGACCACGATGCCGATGGTGGCTGCCCTCACGCGAGCGTCCTGTTCAGCCAATCGTTCAGAACGTCGCGCGCCTTTTGCTCGTGACGCAAGATGTGCTGCGCGCCTTCGATGATCACCAGCTCCGCGTGTGGAGCGCGCTCCGCGATCAGATGAGCGTGTTGCACCGGGACGATGTCGTCGGCGGTGCCGTGCACGATCAAGGTCGGAATCGTTACCTCTCCTATCGCCTCGCGCGTAGTGATCTTCTCGAACTCGGCGGCCCACGCGGTCGGGTCCTCGAGCACCTCGGGAGCGAGCGCCATCCCGGCTTCTTCGGTGATCTTTTTGACGCCCGTAGGACCGTCGCCCGCGAAGAACAACCATTCCGCGGGCGCTGCCATGAGAGCAAGAGCGTCGGCGGGCGCGCCCCGACGGATCGCTTCGGCCGCGACGCAGCCTCCGGCGGACGAGCCCACCACCGCCAGCGGAAGCCCTTTAGCAGTGTCGAGGCGCCGCACCTCGTCGACGACCGCCAGCGCGTCTCGCACCCAGCCCTCGATCGAGAAGAACCCGGGCGACCGGCGCACGGCCCGGAGGTCCGCCCACACCGTCAGCCACCCGTCCGCCGCTAGATCGTGTGCCCAGCCCGCGTACCCGCGGTCACCCGGCGGGGGCGGGTCCACGGATGGGATCCCGTGGAGCAACAACACAACGCCGTGAGGAGACTCGTTCGCCGCGTACGAGCAACCCAGCTCCAGGTCGTCGCAGGCGACGCTTACATCCCGTTCCTGGAGCGACGTCACTCCTCCACCACGATGGTTCCCTTCATCCCTTCACCCTCGTGCGGGATGCAGAAGTACTCGTAGGTCCCCGGGACGTCCAACGTCACCTCGTAGGACCCACCCGGGGGGACAAGAGCCTGTGCGAGCTCATCCCGCGCCTCATCCTCGCTGTCGAAGCCGCCGCTTGAGAAGTACGGCGCGCCCTCGGGGATTGCGTCGTCGTAGGCGGTGACCGAGTGCGCGTCATCACCCTCGTTCGGCCATCGCACCGTCGTCCCCGCCGGCACCGTCAGCGTCGCTGGCTCGAACCTGCGGCCGGGCACCATCGCGACCTCGTTTCGTGACTCGCTGGAGCACCCCGGCACGAGAGCAAGCAGCACAAGGACGATCAGCGCGATCCGCAACATCCGCGGAGATTACGAGGCCGGATCGGTCCCTCTCACTCTCGGCCGATTAATAAAACCAATCTGTGTTTGTGATATACCAACGCACTGATGGAGCAACCACAGGATGATCTGGCGGCCGTGGCGGCGCTGAGCGAACCCGCCCGGCGCCGGCTCTACGGATTCGTGCGGGAACAAGGGACGCCGGTCTCGCGAGAGGCAGCGGCAGCCGCGACGGGGATGTCCCTGAATCTGGTCGCCTTTCACCTGGACAAGCTGGTTTCACTCGGTCTGCTGAAATCGCATCACGGGCGGCTTCCCGATGCGCCGGCGCAGCGAGGCAGAGCGCCGAAGCTCTACCAAGTCTCGGGCACCGAGATAAGCGCTTCGGTCCCAGCGCGGAGCTACGACCTCTCCAGTGACATCCTGCTCGACGCGATCGAAGCTCAGCTCGAGGGGGAAACACCCCACGCGACGGTGCTGCGAGCGGCGCGGGCGCGCGGGATGCAACTGGGGCAGCAGGTCCGGGCAGATCGTGAGGACGGGGGCCGCGCGCCCTCTGCGGCCGAGCTAGCCCAACAGGTGCTGGACGAGCAAGGGTTCGAGCCGTACCTGGACGACACGTCGACGATCCGACTGCGTAACTGCGCCTTCCACCGGCTCGCACAACGCTCGCCCGACCTCGTCTGCTCGATGAACCGTGCCTTCATAGAGGGGCTGCTTCGGGGGGTCGGCGACGACGTCGCCGAGGCAGCGCTGGCTCCCCGAGAGGGGCAATGCTGCGTCGCTGTCTCGCCCGTGAAGAGGATCGCGTGACCACTGCAGAGTCGCCGACTAGCTGCAAAGGAGGAACAGCATGAGGATGTTCTCGTTCCGACCCGCCATCGAGTTCCGTGGCCGGAAGTTCAAGGGGCTACGCGGATTCGCGGGAAAGCCGTTCCACCCGCCGCTCACGGACATCCCCGTGGGCGCCTACACGATCGGACCCGTTCTGAGCATCGCCGCCTTCCTGTTCCAGGACGCATCGTGGGCAGACAAGGTGTGGAGCGCGGCGGGCTACACCATGCTGGTAGGCGCGGTCGCTTCCGTTGCGACGTCGATCACGGGGTTCGCCGACTGGCTGAACACTAAGAAGGGGACGCAGATCCGCCGGATGGCGAACGCCCACATGTGGACGATGCTCGTGCTGACCGGCGTGGTCCTGGTGGCGCTCGCGATGCGCTTCTTCGGCGATCAAAACGATTCACCCGACCTGATCGTTCTCGTGCTCGACCTCGTGATCGTGACGCTCGTTACCTTCGGCGGCACGATCGGCGGATCGATGACCTATGACTTCGGCTTCAACGTGGAAACGGCGACCGACAACCACGTCTATCACGTGAGCGAGCACGACATCGTCCATCCACATGACGAACCGCCACCCGAGACGAAGCGCGCCATGGATGCGACGCAGTGACGGGCACATCGTCTCCCATCACCGTCTTAGTCACAGGGGGAACACGGTTCCGCATAGCTTGAACAAGCGACAGCTGTCTAGCGCGCTGGGGCGCTACGTCGTGAACCCGGTTGTCTCTCTCGTGGCCGGATACGTGCCGTGGTGGTCCCTGTTGGAGACGACCGGGAGAAAGAGTGGCGAACCGCGGCGCAATCCCGTCGGGAACGGCCTCGACGGGAACACGTTTTGGATCGTGGCAGAGCACGGCAGTAACGCGGGCTACGTCCGCAACATCAAAGCGAACCCGAACGTGCGCGTGAGGGTGGGCGGGCGATGGCGCACCGGGCAGGCCACGCCGCTGCCCGATGACGATGCGCGCGAGCGACAGCGACAGTTGCGTCCAGTCAATGCCGCGTTCGTCCGCCTGATGGGGACAGATCTGTTGACGGTGCGCATCGATCTGGAACCGCTTTGACCGCCCGGGAGGTGATCGCCGACGGGTTCGCCGCGGGAGCGATCGCGGCGGTAGTGAGCGGCGCTCCTTCCACCGCGGTCGCCGTGGCAACCAGAAGCGACGTGCTCGAGCCGACGCTGGCCGCGGGCTCGATCCTGCTCCCTCACGAAGAGCGCAAGACCCGCCTCGTGCTCGCCGCGTTCGCGGTCCACATGCTGCTTTCGCTCGGCTGGGGGATCATCATCTCCGCGCTGCTGCGCGGCCGCGCCAGCGCCGTACGCGGCGTGCTTGCCGGGACCGGGATCGGCGTATTCGACCTCTTGGTGATCGGACGCCGCTGGCCGCGGATCCGCGATCTGCCGTTCGCGCCCCAGCTCGCCGACCACGTCGCCTTCGGACTCACCGTCGGCGTCGTGTTGCGGCGGAGGCACCGCGCCCGGCGGGAAACTTCCCCCAGGCGTTCAGCCACGTCCGGTTGATCGGTGCCGCGATGAACCTGGCTCACGCCGAACGGCGATGATCTTCAGCTGCGGCGACGTCCGCTGACGACGATCTCGCCGCACATCCCGAGGCACTCGCCGTTAACGAGTTCGGAATGAGACCGCACGTCGCACCGATAGCTGTACGTCCCCGGCCTGGTAAACCTCTTTTCGACGGTGGCGTCGGAAGCGACGTGCTCGGTCGTGTTCCAGGACCCCGCATAGGCCGTGACATGGTGGGTCGTAGTCGTCGGGTTCTCCCAGCGCACCGTCTGACCACGCTCGATCTCAACCGCCTTGGACTCCCATCGCCACAGCAGCGCCGCGGGCCCTCCGCCTGCGACGACCGTCGCCCCCGCTTCGACGGAAAGCTTCGCTCCTGGGACCCGTCCGGACGGGTCGAACTCGTAGCCGACCTCCACCTCGGGCTCGCCGAGCCAGTTGCAGGCCACCATGTCCACCCGCGACCCCGCCTGCAGCCGGGCCGACAGTCTCTCTTCGGCCTCGTCCGCCCCGGTCACCTGCTCGCCCTCGGATTGCGCTAGCCGCCGGCCCGCCGCGTCGACCAGATAGATGTCCCAGTCGCCGGTGAAGCCTGCCGCCGTCATGACGAGCTCGCCCGCAGCGGGAGCTTCGAATGGCTCGGTCACGTAGTTGAGCCCCTCTAGGCCCCCCAGGCAGCTGCCCTTGCCCAGGTAGTAGACGTCGGGGTCGACCAGGGGCAGCGGAAGAGCGCGGGCGGAGAACTTCCCCTGCACGCGCTGCTGCGATGCCGCCGCGGCCACCGAAGGTGCACCGGGAGCAACGAGCGACGCCAGAAGCAGGACGAGAACGAGGATCTTGTGCATCTGCCTACGTGGTTCGCCCCTTGCCGTCGGACTCCTCCGGCTCCGAGTCGGGGCCGTCATGCGTTCCGCCCTCCCGCGCCCCGGCCTGGGGATGCGCTTAGTCCTCGACTGGCGGAGGCTGTGCGTGGCGTTCGACCTGAACTTCGGCGTAGAGGTCGCGCATCTGCTCGGTCAGCTCTGCCGCCATCTCACCGCCACGAAGCCCCGCCTTTATCGCCGCCTTCACAACTGCCCGAGGTCCCTCGCGAAGGACTCCCGCGGCCGACACGACGATCCCGACGCCCATCGCCCAGCCCGCGCCTTTACGCAGCCCCTTCCAAACCTCCGACGTTCTCTCTCGCATGTCACTCAACGACTCGCCTCCTTGGACCGGTGTCCCTGCGTCTTCTGTCCTTCTCAGCTCTCAGGAGTGGCCGCAGGCCGTTGACCGCCGTGGCAACGGTGGTTCCGTTGTGGACGACCGCCGCCATGGTCGGTGCGATCCCTCGCAAGGTTGCGGCTGCGGTGGTGACGAGGTTGACACCCACGACGATGCCGATGTTCTGTCGGACGAGGCGGAGCCCGGCGCGAGCCACTGAAACGGCTGCGGGAAGAGCGGCCAGATCGTTCTCGATCAGGACAACGTCGGCGGTCTCACGCGCGACGGCGGTTGCACCGCCGAACGAAACCGAGACGTCGGAATATGCGAGTGCCGGCAGGTCGTTGATCCCGTCACCCACGAACGCGACCCGGCGGCCGCGGCGATGGAGCTCCTGCACCACTGCCGCCTTCTGCTCGGGAAACAGCTCACCGTGCACGTTGGCCGGAGCGATATCCAGGTCTTGGCCAACCGTCCGAGCCGTCTCCGATCTGTCCCCGGTTAGGAGATGGATCTCCATCCCATGACCGTCACGCAGCTCGGCGATCACCTGCTTCGCCTCCGTCCTGACCAGATCCGCATAAGACAGCACACCCCGCAGGGAGCGGTCTATGGCGACATAGATCCGCGACCCGCTGCCCCCGTTTTCGGCGCCGGAGCTCGGGATCTCCACGCCATGTCGCTCTAGCAGCCGGTCACTGCCGATCAGCACATCTGCACCGTCGATACGTGCGCGGACTCCCAGGCCGATCTCGTAATGCCACTGGCTGCGACGCCCGGGCCTGATCCCGCGCTCGCCCGCATAGCGGACGATCGCCTCGGCGACCGGGTGCGTGAGCCGCTGCTCGACGCTGGCGGCGATCTGGAGCACCTCCCGCACCCCCACATCGGGCGTAACGGCGTGAACGTCGACGATCGCGGGGTTGCCCTCGGTGACGGTGCCGGTCTTGTCGAAAACGATCGTGTCGACGGCGGCCAGCTGCTCCAGCGCGCGGCCGCTGCGGATGAGGACGCCGGCGTGCGCGGCGCTGGTGATCGCGGCCAGCACCGTCGTCGGCACCGAGACGCGGATGCCGGTGGCGAAATCCGCGATCAGGATCGATGCAGCTCGTGTCGGATTCCGGGTCAACACCAGGATCGCTCCCGCTAGGAGGAAGGACGGAAGCACTATCCGGTCCGCGATCTTGCCGGCGTAGTTCTCGATCTGCGTGTCGTGCACGGGAGCCTCGCGCATGAGCTGAACGAGCCGTCCCGCCTGGGTTTCACCGCCCACCTGCTCAACCGCGATGTGCAGGTGCCCCTCACGCATCAAGGTCGACGCATAGACGAGCTCTCCCTCTTCGTGGAGCACCGGCATCGACTCGCCGGTCAACTCATGCTCGTCGACTGACGCCCTGCCCTCGAGCACACGACCATCAACGGGGATGCGGTCTCCTGGGTAGACGACGAGAACGTCGCCACGCCTGACTTGTTCGATGGGAACCTGATGACGCTCGCCTCCGCGTACAACCCACGCGACGTCGGAGATGGAATCGAGGAGGTCGAGCAACTCCCGGCGAGAAGCTCTCGCGGTGCGCTCCCGTATGGCCTCACCGATCTCTACGAGGCCGATGATGGACGCGGGCGCCAGCAGTGACCCCTGCATAGTCGTGAGAGCGATTGCAGTCATGTCGAGGACGTCGAGATTCAGCCGATGATCGACGGTGAGGCTTCGGTAAGCACGTCGTGCTATCGGGATAGAAGCAGTCAAGATCACCACTGCGCCGACCGGAGCAGGGATCGCAAAGCCGAATATGCGGGCGACCAGCGCGGCGGCTCCGGCTACACCGACGAGGACGAGTCTCGGCCGGTGCCCGTCCTGGGATGGTCGAGCGGGCTTAGCCGCATCGGAGGCCTCGTCCGCCTCGCGCAGCAATCCGACCAGCCGTTCACGTGCGTCCGCGAGCGGCACTGACGCTGCCCATTCGATAGCCACCGATGCAGCTGGTCGCATGACACGGACGGTGGCCACCGATTCATCGACCTCGGCGAGGGCGGTCAAACGCCGCGCGTAAGCCTCGTCGCGGCGTATCCGGACGGCCCGACACCGGAGGCGGCCGGGAAGCTCGTGGACGACGGTGTGTTCGGGAGCGACCGAGTGGCCGCTCGTCATACGTCGTCGCCGGCGGTCGGAACCCCTGGCGACGACGCATCCTGCAACCTGGAGAACGAATCTGCGGCGTACATGGCCAGCAGATACCACGGAGCCTCTGTCAAGCGGTCGTCGCCGCGAACGAACTGCCGGACCGATAGAAGTCCCAGCGTCAGAGGGAGGAGCAGCCGAAGGTTTGCCCCACGCACTCGGCGCGCAACAGCGCGATCGATCGCGCTCGCGGCGTCGCGGATCGTCGACGCCGGATCCTGTCGAGGCCGCGCTTTGGCACGGTGGCGTGGGCGGATCCCCATCTCGAGCAGTTGCGCCTCGACCGTGGCCGTCGCCGCCGGGTCGAACTCGATGACCACGCTGGCGCTGTGGGGCCGCACTTCTACGTCCGCGACCTCGCGCAGAGCCGCCAGATTCTGCGCGAGGTGGGCTAGCTCAGCAGATGACTTCGGCCCGCGCACGACGCGCAGCCGGATACGTCCGGCGCTGGCGCCGACAATCTCCGCTCGCGGTGTTGATCCGGAAACGCCCGCGGTCATTTCGATGTCTCCAATCAGCCGACGAACAGCGCGGTGACAGACATCATGTCAGGCCGCCGTTTTTAGGCGGTGAACAAACCTGTGACGTACATGATCGCGAGCCCGGCCATGAATCCCGCAGCTCCAAGGCCCGAGGCCAGCCCCGTGTTCTTGTTCATCCCCTTGGAGATCTGCCAGATCACTTGACCGATCGCTCCCGCCGCCACACCGAACGCGACGGCCGCCCATGCCGGCGAGAAAGCGAACCCACCGACCCACGCGCCCGCGATCGTCGGCGCTCCGGCTACGGCTCCCAGGCCGACGAAGTGCCA
Organism: Actinomycetota bacterium; assembly: GCA_030776625.1. Taxonomy (NCBI): domain Bacteria; kingdom Bacillati; phylum Actinomycetota; species Actinomycetota bacterium. Next base: position 620,109 of record JALYHL010000001.1, read on the forward strand.
CAGCGACGGGCGCCTTACGTCGCCGCCGAGCGGAGACACGATCGCGAGGCCCTCGGTGGTGTTGTGGAGCGCGAAACCCAGGATGAGACCTGTCCCAAGAGCTACCTCTCCCGCGGCCAGGGCAGCGCCGACCGCCAGGCCTTCGCCGAGGTTGTGGAGACCGATCCCCGCCGCAATCAGATACGCCAGCGCCAGACCGCGCACCCCCGCTCCCGTCGAGGCCGCGCCACCTGCCGCCGACCTGCGTTTGTCGAGCGCGTTCCCCAACACCGTCAACGCGAGCACCACGCCCAGAGCCCCCGCGCCGAACAGCGCGAGGCCGTCCAGGGATGCCGCGGTCTCACCGGCGAGCTCGACGCCATGGGCGACGGTGTCGATCAACAGGAACGCCAGCAGACCCACGGTCAGAGCGAGGAAGAAACCGATCCAGCGAGCCGAGGCCCTCTTGAGCGCGGGGAAGAACAGCAGCCCGATGGCAACGGGGATGACCCCGATGTAGACGCCGAGCAGCCCGTAGATGACGAACGTGTTGACGTCGGGCTCCGGCGTCAGAGAGGCAACCTCGATCTCGTGCTCTACCAGGCCGCCGGTCGAGGTGACCAGCGCGATCCCGATCGGGAGCCCCTCCTCCCATGGATATGGGATCCGAACCGTCGCGCTTTCCAACCGCGCCAACGTCGAGTTCGTTATGGCGAAGTCGTTGTAGGCCTCGTTCACCAGAACCTGAGCGATCGTGACTGGATCGGGCCCGTCGTTCCTGATGCTGAGGATGATCTCGTTCTCGTTCAAAACCGTCCGCTCGACCGCCACGGCTTCCACCGGGGGCACCTCGCGCAGGGTCCCGATCGGGTTGAGCGCCAAGAACACGATGATCAGCAGGGCGATCGCCGCCAGAGGTATCGCCGCCGTTACCCATGTGGGCAGCCGGTGAGCGGTCGTGGTTGCGGTCGCCATCTAACTCACCTCGAACGAGCTCAGCCAGCCCAGGTCGACGAACTCGGTGACGTGGGCATGGAAGATGAAGTTGCCGGGGAACTTGTAGCTGAACTCGAGCATGTGGCGCTCGGCTTGGCCCATCGAGATGATGTCGGTGAACTCGTCGGGTTCCAGCTTGGTACCGGTGCGGTAGAGGTTGAAGAAGTTCGCGTGCAGGTGAAGTGAGTTGATCGGGTCGAACTCGGTCACGTTGATCAGGTGAACCCTCTGCAGCTCGTTACGTTCGATCTGGATGGGCTCGTTCATGTACGCGAAGGCGACGGTGTTGATCGCGTAGACCTCGTTGCCGCCGTCGAAGTTGGTGTCGAACGCGTTCATGATCATGACCATCTCGTGGGCTTCGGGGCGCCCCTTCTTGGGGTCGACGATGAAGGCGCCGTAGAGGCCGCGGTGGATGTGCTGAAGAAGCGGCAACGAGTGGCAGTGATACAGGTGGGTGCCGAACGGCTCCGCTATGAAGTCGTAGGTGAACGTGCCGCCGGGCTCGGCCTCACCAGCGCCCGGGATGCCGTCCATCTCGGAGGGGTGGATCCCGTGGAAGTGCATCGTGTGCGGGTGTGCGCTCGCGTTGGTCAGGGTCACTCGTACCCGGTCGCCCTCGGTAGCCCGCAGGCTCGGACCCGGGACGCGGCCGTTGTAGGTCCACGCCGGAAAGAACACACCCGGCGCCACCTCGATCTCCTTGTCCACAGCCAGGATCTCGAACTCGCGAACCGTACGACCAGACCTGTCGCGTGACACGGCGCCGGTGTCGAACTCAGTCAGGAGCTCCTGCGGAGTGAAACCGTTGCGGGCGTGGTCGACGCGCCCGACTGCACCGTGCCCGTGGCCGTGAGTGGGTGCACCCGTGGACGAGTGTTGGGCGTCGTGCTGCGACGTCTCCTGGGCGAGGAGCAGGTCCTTGCCGCGGAGCACCGCCGCTCCCCCGAGAGCCCCGGCGGCACCCGCGCGCCTCAAGAAGCTCCTTCTATCTATGCCACCCATACGACCTCCGATATCTCTTTCGACAGAGCGCTCACTTCGTGCGCCCCGTCCTCGACATGGACGAACAGCGGTCCTCCAACAGGCCCTTTTCCGATCACCTGCAGCCGAGAGCCGGGTCTGATCCCCAGGTCGGCGAGGTAGCGAAGCGCCTCGGCCTCCGCGTCCGAGACACGATCCACCGCGACCGACTCCCCAGCGCGCGCCTCCCACAACTTCCGCTTCGACACCGACGGCATCGACCCGTCCTTGCCCGGTATGGGATGCCCGTGCGGATCTACGGTGGGATCGCCGAGACGGGCTGCGATGCGGTCCTCTAGGTCCTCAGACAGCACGTGCTCGAGGATCTCGGCCTCCGCGTGCACCTGGTCCCACGGCACACCGAGCGCCTCCGCCAGGTAGGTCTCGAGCAGGCGGTGGTGACGGATGACCTCCAACGCGATCTTCCGCCCCGGCTCCGTGAGCTCCGCGCCTCGGTAGTTCACGTGGTCCACCAGCCCGAGGGACCCGAGCTTCTTGAGCATGTTGGTGGCCGAGGCGGCGCTGACGCCGAGGCGCGCAGAGAGGGACTGCGTCGAGACGACATGCCCCTCCGGGCGCCCCTCCGTCGACAGCATGTAGATCGCCTTGAGGTAGTCCTGCACCGCAGGTGTATGCGCTGGCATATCCATACTTTAGCCGAGGTTAATAAAGTCGCAAGTCGTGACTACTGGAGAACCGGGTACCTGCTCACGAGCGTCGTCCTTCTCCACCGCTTCCCGAGGCCGAAGACGCCCCCAGCCCCCACCTGAGCGATCCCGACCAGCACTGCGATGTAGACGACGTGCTCGTCAACGAACGGATTGTGCTCCGGAAACACCGACGTGGCGAGATAGATGGAGACCATCCAGGCGATGCCGCCGAGCGCAGCTACCCGCACCGCGATCCCAAACAGGAGCGCCAAGCCGATCCCAGCCATGGACAGCATGAAGAGCCATTCGATCGCGGAGGACCCCGCGAGGCCTTGGAAGAAGCCGACGAGCGGACCCTTCGTGTGGATCCCGTACTGGAGGAGGCCGTCGGTCGGCGACCCGCCTCTGATCCAGGCGTCGGGGCCGAAGAAGTCGATCTGCCCCGTCTCCGAATCGCGACCCGTGGCGAACCCGAGGGCGAGGAGCTTGTCGAGGAACGCCCAGAAGAACGTGAACCCCATCAGCAGACGTAGGACGCCCCAGACCGGGGCGACCGGCGGCGATCCTGCCTCCGCCTCCGGGATCACGATGACTTCCGTCGCCTCGGTACTCGGCAGGTGCTCGGCCGTTCGCAAACGTCGCCTCCTATCGTTCAGCAGCAGTGTCCGCTAAAAATTATTATTAGTCTTAGCTAATCCTGTCAAGTCGAACAGGAGCAGCGTCCCGAAGGGCACCTTTCGCCTCCTCGAGCCCCCCGCTACCCTCGAAGGGTGAAGTCGAGGCCGACGCGCAACGCCGAGCGGGCCGCTCGCGCCGCACTTTCGGTCACGGGCGCGTTGGCGGCCACGAAGATCGCGCTCTGGCTCGCGACCTCCAGCCTTGCCGTTCTGTCGCAGGCACTGGATTCAGCCCTCGACGTGGTCGCGCTGGCTCTGGTGCTGTACGCGGTCCGAGTGGGAGCGCGGCCCGCGGACCGCAGCCACCATTACGGCCACGCGAAGGCGGAGAACCTCGCGGCGTTCGCCCAGACGATCTTCCTCGGGTTCATCGTGGCGGCCGTGGCCGTCGAGGCGATCAGCCGTCTGCTCGGCGACCAGGAGAACGTGGAGGCGCCGGGTTACGCCTTCACCCTGCTGGCGGCGTCCGCAGTGGTGGATGCAGCACGGGCCGGGTTCCTGATCAGAGCGGCGCGATCCGAACGATCCGACGCTCTAAGAGCGGGCGCTCTCAACATCGCTACGGATGTCGGAACGGCTCTCGTCGTTCTCGCGAGCCTCGCCTTCACGAGGGCGGGAGTGGACAAGGCGGATGCGATAGGAGGTCTCCTGGTGGCGGCAGCGGTGGCGGTCGCTGCCTTCCGCGTGGGGAAGCGTTCCGTCGACGTGCTGATGGACAGCGCTCCCACCGCTCGCTTCAAGGCAATCGAAGAGGCGGCCGCCCGAGCGGCCGGAGTCGCCGAGACCCGCCGCGTGCGCGTCCGCGGTACGGGCGATCACTTGTTCGCCGACGTCACCGTGGCTGCGGGAAGAACGGCTTCGCTAGAGCGGGCTCACGACATCGCGGAGGCGGTCGAGCAGGAGATCCGCGCCGTGGCCCCGGGAACCGACGTGGTCGTGCACGTCGAGCCGGTCTCTGAGACGACCGGATTGGTCGAGCGGGCGCAGGCAGCAGCGAGCCGCGTCGAGGGCATCCGGGAGGTGCACAACGTCCTCATCCACTCCTTCCAGCAAGAAGGGGAACGGAAGTTCCATGTAACGCTGCACGCAAAGGTCGGCAACGAGACATCTCTTGCAGATGCACACGCTCTGTCCGACGCGGTGGAGGCCTCGGTCGCGAACGAGCTAGGCGACGGGGTTCGCGTGGACAGCCACATCGAGCCGCTGGGCGCGACCGCCGCGGGTACAGACGTCACCGCGCTGCAGGGCGATCTGGTGCAGGCGGTGGAGGCCGCCGCGGCCGCGGAGCCGGACGTGGTGGACTGTCACGAGGTGCTCGTCACCTCGAGTGATCACGGGCTGTTGGTGGTTGCCCACGTCACCGGCCGCCCGGATCTCCCGCTGGCGCGCCTCCACGACGCGTCGGACCGCATCGAGAAACACCTGCACGCGTCCCGCCCCGAGGTGGGGTCGGTGGTCATCCACTTCGAGCCCGCGCGCTGACGCCGGCGAGCGACAGACGGCGTAGAGCGAGAGTGTCCCCTCTAGGGAACGCTGCAGTTGTTGGCTTCCAGCGACTGCAGCAGCGGGAGAAGCTCGTTGAACTGCTCCTTGCTGAGGTGAGCGTCCGCCCACGCCGGACGGTCCGTGACGACCGAGGAGAACGCGACGATGCAGAGATTGGTCTGCATGCCGCGCAGGACCCGGGCGGCTTCCTCGCCGTTCATCCGCGGCATCGAATAGTCCAGGATGACGTAGTCCGGGTGGTGCCGCAGCGCCAGCGACAGAGCTTCGACGCCGTCCTCGGCTTCCGCAACGATGTCGAAACGAGGGTCCGACTCGAACATCACCTTCAGGAGGGAACGGATCCCCTCTTCGTCATCGACGACTAGGACCTTCTTCGGAGCGCCGGTTTCAGCCATGCGGGAACGTTACCTTGCCTTGTTAGCACCGGCGGGCGTTATCCAGTGTGGATAACGCCGCCGTTAGCCGGAGTGGGGTCAGCGGTAGTGGCACACCCCACCGGGCTAGCGCCAGTACCTCGCCTTACCAGCCGCGGTCTTTCCACTCCTGGAGGTGCGGCCTCTCGGCGCCGATGGTGGTGTCGGCGCCGTGTCCCGGGTAGACGCTGGTGTCGTCCGACAACGCGAACAGCTTGCGCTCGACCGAGTCCATGATCTCCGCGAAGGCCTCGGGATCTCCCCAGGTGTTGCCCGGCCCCCCCGGAAAGAGCGTGTCTCCCGACACGAGGTGCCCCGGGAGCGAGAGACACACGCCCCCCGGCGTGTGCCCCGGAGTGTGAAGGATGGTCGCGCTCCGGTTGCCGAAAGGGATCGTGTCCCCGTCCGCCACCTCCCGATCGATCGGGACCGGGTACTGGTCGCCTGCATGAGCGTGCACCGGAACGCGCAACGCCTCTTTCAGGGACGGCAACGCCTGGACGTGATCGAAGTGACCGTGGGTCTGAACGATCGCCACGATCTCGGCCCCCTCGGCGCCCGCCAGGATCGTGTCGGGTTCGAAGCAGCCGTCGATCAACAGCGCCTCGTGCGTCTCGGGGCACTCCAGGATGTAGACGTTGTTCTCCATGTCGCCGACGCGGATCTTGCGAACGATCAGATCGTCGCCTTCGTAATGGTGTGACATCTACGAAGCAACCGTCGCGCTGATGCCGCCCGCGTCCAGCCGCGAGCCCGCCCCGACCGTGTACCGGACGAGGGCGAGCGCGCCTTCGTCAGAGACGCTCGTGACGTTTCCCACCTTCTGGTCGCCCAGCGTCAGCGGCGTGCCCGGCTGCAACGGTTGCGCCGCTACCAACGCCGCGAGCCTCCTGTTGGGCTTCCCTCGGAAGTGGATCTTCGCCATCGCCTCCTGACCGAGGTAGCAGCCCTTGTCGTACCGGACCGCTATGTGGTCGACGCCAGCCTCCTGCGGGAATGTCTTCTCGTCCATGTCGCGGCCCCAGCGTGGGACGCGGTTCCGGATACGGATCGTTTCGAGGTCCTCCTCCGAGGCCTCCTCCACCCCTGCTGCGCGCAGCGTCTCTGCGGCACCTGCGACCTCCCCCCGCGGGATCCACAGGTACCCGGCCGGCGGCCCGAGCGAGACCGTCTCCTGCACCGCGATCGGCCCGGCGCAGGACGCGGCCGCATCGCGCCATCCTTTCCCCACGACGAGGATCAGCCCGAGGTCATCGCTGACGTCGTCGATCGTCACGCGGGTCGCGAACACGTAACGAGCCAGGTCGTCCGGCAACGTCGGCCGCAGTTCCGGCTCGAAGTGCATGAGGATCGCATCCTCCGTCGCGACCGCCTCCATGAACGCCTTCATCCGCCCATGAGCTGTGATGAAAGCCGCGGCGCGCGACTCACCGGGCGCTATGTCCTCGAAGGCTTGGGTAAGGATCTGGTGCAGGAACCAGCCGCGTTGCTCCCCGGTGAAGCGCAGCTTCCCGCGCTCGGAACGGTCGGCGAACATCAGCTGGTCATCCACGTCCCGAGCGTAAAGGCAGGGAGGACTACCCTGCGGTGGTGGACCTCGAGCTTTCGGATGAGCTGAAGGAGTTCCGGGCCGCTGCGCGCGAGTTCGCGCAGCGGGAGCTGGCGCCGCGGACGGAAGAGGCCGAGCGGGAGGAACGGACCCCGCTGGAGTTGTTCAGGGCGGCCGGACGCGCCGGGTTCCTCGGGATCAGGTACCCCGAGGAGCTGGGTGGCTCCGGCGCGAGCTGCCTCGCGGAGGTGATCCTGCGCGAGGAGATGGGCTACGTGTGCTCGGGGCTCGCCGCCGCGCTGTCGGTCTCGTCGCACCTCGGGACCTATCCCATCTACGCGTTCGGGACCGAAGAGCAGAAGCGGACGTATCTGGTGCCGGTGTTGAAGGGCGAGAAGGTCAGCGCGTTCGGTCTGACCGAGCCGAACGCGGGTTCGGACGTGCGCGGGATCCAGACGAAAGCCGTCGCCGGCGACGGCGGGTGGGTGCTCAACGGCACCAAGACCTTCATCACGAACGCGCCGATCGCGGACTACGTGATAGTCGTCGCCTACACCGATCCCGCGGCGGGCATAGAGGGCATGGCGTTGTTCGTCGTCGAGACATCGCTGCCCGGTGTGCAGATCAACCGGATCAAGAAGATGGGAAACCTCTCGTCGGAGATCGCGGAGGTCGTGCTCCAAGACGTCGTCGTCCCAGACGAAGCTTGCCTCGGCGGCGACCACGGCGCGTTCAAGCGCGTGATGAAGACCCTGAACATCGGCCGCGTCCTGGTTTCCGGCGGCGCTCTCGGCGTCGCGCAAGCGGCACTCGATTCCGCGGTCGCGCACGCGCGGGAGCGCAGCGCCTTCGGGAGCCCGATCGCCAGCTACCAGGGCATCTCGTTCCCGTTGGCGCGCTCACACGCGCAGATCGATGCCGCGCGTCTAGCGGTGTACCGGGCCGCGGTGATGTTCGACGAGGACAAGGACCCGGTCCTAGAGACGTCGGTAGCCAAGTACCTGGCGGGGGAAGCGGCGCTCGAGGTGACGGATCGCGCGATCCGGGTCTTCGGTGGTTACGGATACATGCGCGAGTACCCGATCGAACGCCACTACCGCGACGCCCGCTACTTCGCGATCGTCGAGGGGACGCAAGAGATCCACCTGCGCGTGATCGCGCGGCAGCTGGGATTGGGGCTGAGTTAGCCCGACGCGCGACGGCGCGGCGCGTCTTGCGAGGCCGCAGGGTCGAAGAACCGCAACATCGCCTCCGCGGTGCGGTTCGGGAACTCGATCTGCGGGACGTGTCCGCAGTCCCCCCAGACCTGAACCTCCGCGTGCGGGACGGCGCGCTTGATCTTGTGCGAGAAGTGATGGGTGATCAGGGTGTCGTGCTTGCCGTAGATGTAGAGCGCGGGAGTCTGCATCTGCGCCAGACGCGGCCAGAAGCCGGTGTCGCCGAGCGGCTCGTCCAGGTAGATGTTGCGGAGCGACCGGAAGAACGCGACCCGGGCACGGGGGCTGCGCCACACGGTCAGGAAGTCATCGACGGCGGCCTCGAACCAGCTCTCGTGCAGACGAGCCGGGCGGGCGAAGAGCTGCTTCAGACCCGCCAGCACCTGAGACCGCGGCAACCGTGGCGCCGCCACGCTCAGCTCGGGTCGGAGAAGGCGAACGAGAGCCAGCGCCGGTCGCCGGGAGAACGGCGCCGCGGGACACAGGCACACGATCCGCTCGACGCGCTCCGGCCTCTGCATCGCCATCTCCATCGCGATGCGACCCCCCATCGAGTTGCCCGCGACCAGCGTCCGTGGGATGTGGAGTCCGTCCAGCAGGTCGAACATCTTGTCGGCGAACCAGGGGGCGCTGTAGCTGCCGTACGGCTTGGACGAGGCACCGAAACCCGGTAGATCGATCGCCGTCACGCGGTACCGCCGCGCGAGGGCCGGAGCGACCGTCAGCCACGACGCCTTCGTGGCGCCGAGCCCGTGGATCAACAGGAGGGGCTCCGCGGCCGGGTCACCCGCTTGCAGCGTCGAGACGCGACACCGACCAAACCCCACGTCTTGCAGCGAGTACCGGAGGCCGCCCGCGTCGGGTCTCCTGAACGACGTCTCGAAATGAAGTGACTTTTCGATGCTGCCGCGCACGACCAGCCTTCGCTCGGCGAACGCCTCGATCCCAGACAGGCGTCCCTGATCCATCTCGCGCCAGGTCCCAGCGTCCGTGCATATCTCTGCGTCGGGCTGGCCCCATGGCGCCTCGACGTGACAGGACGAGGGCGTGACGACCACCTCGCAGGAATCGCCGTCGATGGTGAGGCGGTAGCGAGCGCTTATCGCGGAGCCGCTGAAGCGCTCCGGCAGGCGTTCGATCGATCTACGAGCCGCGCTGCTCACGACGGCCAGGATAGGCCTGTATCTACTCGGCGCGGCGCATATCCCGCGTTCCCGAGATACGCCGGCACAGGATCAGGCGAGGATCGCGGCCGCGACCGTCTTGCGGTGGTGACTCCCGAAGCCCTCGAACGACTCGATCCACTGGGCGCGCTTGTAATAGCGATGAAGGACGTGCTCCCAAGTGAAGCCGGTCCCGCCGTGGACCTGTATCGAGCGCTCGCACGCCCGCACCGCCGCCTCGGCTGCGGCCGATTTAGCCGCGGCCACTGCAACCGGCGCCTGCGCGTCCGACTCGGCGACGCACCAAGCCGCCCAGTAGGCAAGGGAGCGCGCCAACTCGGTCTCCATGTAGGTGTCCGCGACCTGATGCGAGACGGCTTGGTACGCGCCGATCGGCTTGTCGAACTGCTTGCGTTCTTTCACGTACGCGATCGCGAGATCCAGCGCCGTCTGCGCCACGCCGACAGCCTCCAGTGCCACCGCCGACAGCGCCCGCAGACGGATCCGCTCCAGCATGGCCGGCGCCTCCCCGGGACGAACCAACATCGTGGCGGGCGTCTCGTTCAGCACTACGCGCCCGAGCCGCCGCGTCGCATCCATCGTGGAGTCTGATCCAACGGTGGCCCGCGCGACCTCGACCGCGAACAGAGCGGTGCCCTCGGGGGCGGCGGCGGCCACAACCGCGATATCGGCGGAGGCTGCGTCGGGCACGAAAGCCTTCTCCCCGGACAGGGTCCAGCTCCCGTTCGATCCAGATGCTTTCGTGGAGACCGAAGCGACATCGTCGAGGCGGTGTGGACCCGACGGCTCCGCCCACGCAAGGGTCGCGGTCGCCTCTCCTGCCAGCACCCGCTCGAGCGACCCGCTGCGCGCGAGCGTTGGAAGCGCGAGGCCAACCGTCGCCAGATACGGCCCCGGATACAGCGCCCGACCGAGCTCCTCGAACAACACGGCCTCTTCGATGAAGCCGAAGCCGGCCCCTCCCTGGTCCTCCGGAACCGAGAGCCCCACCCAGCCGAGCTCGGCGATCTCGCGCCACGACGAGCGGTCCCATGCCTCCGCAGAATCGGCGAGCTCGGCCACCCGCTGGGGCGGGAACCTCGACGCGAGCCAGCTGCGCGCCGACTCCCGCAGCATCTGCTGTTCTTCAGAGAACGCGAAATCCACTAACGGCTCCTCGGCAGGCCCAGGACTCGCTCCGAGATGATGTTGCGCAGGATCTCGGAGGTGCCGGCTTCGATCGTGTTGCCCCGACTGCGGAGTTGCTGGTACTGCCAGAACCCCTCCCACGAGGCCTCGTCGTCGTCGAGTTGCGACGCCGGCCCCAGCACCTCGAGGGCGAGCTTCGTCAGTCGCTGGTTCGACTCCGACCAGTGCAACTTGGCGATCGACCCCTCCGGTCCGGGGATCCCGGTCTTCACCAGCGAGGTCAGCGCCCGGTAGTTGGTGAACTTCAGAGCCTGGAGCTCGACCCACTGGCGAGCGATGCGGTCGCGCAGCAAGGGATCGTCGGCGGCCACGGTGCCGTTGCTCTTGGTCTCTCTAGCCAGCGTGATCAGCTTGCGCATCAGGACCTCGAGCCGGGCGGTCAGCGCAAACCCGAGCGTGCCACGCTCGTGCAGGAGGGTCGTCATCGCGACCTGCCATCCCTCGTTCTCGTTGCCAAGGATGTTGCGCCGCGGCACCCGCACGTCCGAGAAGAAGATCTCGTTGAACTCGGGGTCGCCCGTGATCTGCTTCAGAGGCCGCACCTCGACGCCGGGCGAATGCATATCGACCATCAGGTAGGTGATCCCGCGGTGCTTGACCGCCTGTGGGTCGGTGCGGACGAGCAAGATGCAGTAGTCCGCGATGTGGGCGAAGCTCGACCACACCTTCTGGCCGTTCACGACGTAGTCGTCCCCGTCCGTCTCGGCGCGCGTGCGCAGCGACGCCAGGTCGGAGCCGGAGCCGGGCTCCGAGAAGCCCTGGCACCACACCTCTTCTCCCGACAGGATCTTGCCGAGGTGCGCGGTCTTCTGGTCATCCGTCCCGTGGGCGATGATCGTCGGACCCGCCATCCCGAGGCCGATGACCCCGATGTGCTCAGGTGTCTCGGCGCGGGCGCTCTCTTCCAAGAAGATCGCCTGGTGGGTGTAGGGCGCGCCGGCGCCGCCGAACTCCTTCGGCCACGTCAGGCCCGCGTATCCCGCGTCGTAGAGGCGCTTCGACCACTCGCGCGAGATCTCTTCCTCGGTGCGGCCGCGCGCAGGGCCGCGGTCCTTCCAGCCCTCCGGCAGGTTCGACTCGAACCAAGCGCGCAGCTCGGCGCGGAACGCGGCCTCTTCCGGCGTGTCTCTGAAGTCCATCCGGCGGCACTATAGCGGCGCCCAGGCCGCGCCAACAAGGCGGACTAGCAGGAGGAACGCGCAGATCCGGCGAACCAGTAGCAACTCCGGGAGGAGTACGCTTCCCGGGCCACAGGACCTCGTTTTTTCGGCCGAGGTCCGGCCCGAAGAACCTGGGTTGGGGGATGGATGCCTGAAGTAGAGATCAGTATCAAAGGGCTGACCAAATCGTTCGGTCCTCAGACGGTGCTGGAAGACATCACCTGCGATATCCCGCAGGGCAAGATCACGTTGATGCTCGGTCCTTCGGGGACCGGAAAGAGCGTGTTCCTCAAGCATCTGGTCGGCCTGCTGAAGCCGAACCGCGGCGAGATCTGGATCGGTAACAAGAACGTTCCGGCGCTGAACGAGAAAGAGCTCTACGAGGTCCGTCGGAAGTTCGGGGTCTTGTTCCAGGACGGAGCCCTCTTTGGCTCGATGAACATCTTCGACAACGTCGCCTTTCCGCTTCGCCAGCACACCAAGAAGAAGGAGAGCGAGGTCAAGTCCATCGTCGAGGAGAAGCTGTCGATGGTCGGGCTGACCGGCGCCGAGAAGAAGCTTCCCGGCGAGATCTCGGGCGGGATGAAGAAGAGGGCGGGCCTCGCTCGCGCTCTCGTCCTCGACCCACAGATCGTCCTGTTCGACGAGCCCGACTCGGGCCTAGACCCCGTTCGCACCGCTTTCTTGAACGTGCTGACGATGGACCTGAACAAGCAGCTCGGCGCCACCTTCATCGTGGTGACGCACGACATCGCGACCGCGAAGCAGGTCGCGGACTACATCGGGATGCTCTACCGCAGGAACCTCGTGAAGTTCGGCCCCGCGCGCGAGATGTTCACGTCGGATATCCCGGTCGTACGCCAGTTCCTGTCCGGTGACACCGAGGGCCCCATCGGCATGTCTGAAGAGAAGGACTCGACCAAGACCGGCGATGCCACCCGCAGCCCCTCCGACGTCCAGAGCAGCCGTGGGATGACCGCCGAGGAGACCGAGGAGATGGAGCGCGACGCGGGCGCCCGGGGCGACGGCGAGACCGAGGTCCGCGACCGCGACGACGAGGACGCCGATTTCGAGACGCAGCGGGCGAAAGAGAGCTACGGCGCGGCCCCCAGAAGGAAAACGATCTAGTGGTCGGGCCCGCACGCACCCTCGTGGTCGAGACCGGCAACATGTTCGCCATCACGCTCGAGGCCTTCCGGCTCATGCCGCGGCGGCCCGTCCCGTGGCGAGACTTCATCCGGCAGTCGTGGTTCATCGCCAGCGTCTCGATGTTCCCCGCGGTCCTGGTGTCGATCGCCTTCGGCGCGACCATCGCCCTGCAGGTGGGCAACGTCGCACGCCAGCTGGGTGCCGAGTCGCAGACTGGAGCGGCGATGGTGCTGGCCGTCGTGCGGGAGGCGGCCCCGATCGTTGCGGCGCTGCTGATCTCGGGGGCCGGGGGATCCGCGATGTGCGCCGACATCGGCAGCCGCAAGATCCGCGACGAGATCAGCGCCATGGAGGTGCTGGCGGTCAACCCGATCAAGACTCTGGTCGTCCCCCGCATCTGGGCCGCGGTGTTCGTGGCGATGCTCCTGGACGGTTTCGTCTCCGTGGCAGGGATCGCGGGCGGCTACTTCTTCAACGTGATCATCCAAGGAGGTACGCCCGGTGCGTATCTCGCCTCGTTCTCGTTGCTGGCGCAGACCGCCGACCTGATCGTGGCCATCGGGAAAGCAGGGATCTTCGGCCTGATCGCCGCCATGGTCGCCTGTTACTTCGGCTTCTATGCCAAGGGGGGGCCGAAGGGCGTCGGAGATGCGGTGAACCGCTCGGTGGTCGTGACCTTCATGCTGATCTTCTTCGTGAACTTCATCCTCACCGCGCTGTATTTCGCGATCGTTCCCCAGAAGTTCGGTTAAGGAGCCCGATGGCACAGGCAACGCTTCGCAGGACCTTCGGCGCACCCGGGCGCGTAGCCACCCGCGGCGTGGACGGCCTCGCGAACATCGGCGAACAGCTGAGCTTCATGGCGAAGTCCCTGTTCGACGTGATCCCCGCAGTCCGCCACAGCGGTGAGGTGGCGCGTCTGATCTCGGAGATCACGCTGGGTGCAGGCGCGCTGATCGTCGGCGCCGGCACCGCGGGCGTCATCTTCTTCATGGCTTTCTTCACCGGCACCCAGGTCGGGCTCGAGGGCTTCAAGGGCCTGCAGCTGATCGGGGCCGAGGCCTTCACCGGCTTCGTCTCGGCCTTCGCGAACACCAGAGAGATCACACCTCTGATCGCCGGTGTGACGTTGGCCGCCCAGGTGGGGGCCGGCTTCACGGCAGAGCTGGGCGCCATGCGCGTGAACGAAGAGATCGATGCGCTGGAGACGATGGCGGTGAAGCCCGTGCCGTACCTCATCTCGACACGGATCATCGCGGCCCTCGTCGCAATCACACCTCTTTATCTGATCTCGCTGTTCGCGTCCTACATAGCAACAGAGCTCGTGGTTACCAAGTTGCTCGGTCTGTCCGGCGGAACATACGCGCACTACTTCGGGTTGTTCCTGCCTGCTGTCGATGTCTTTTATTCGTTGATCAAGGCGGTCGTGTTCGCGATAGCGGTCGCGCTCATCCACTGCTACTACGGGTTCAACGCGACGGGCGGACCGGCCGGAGTGGGCATCGCCGTGGGCAAGGCGATCCGGGCGTCCATCGTCGTTGTGAACCTTCTGAACCTGATGATGTCCGCCTTCATGTGGGGGGTTACGGACACCGTCCGCATCGCTGGTTAAACGCTGTTCGGAGGTAGGAAGATCACAAGGCTGCGGCATGTACTGATAGGTGTCATCGCTCTCGCTGCGGGAGTGGGCATGGTCGCGCTCACCGGGATGGTGCTGACGGGCGCGGTCAAAAGCGACGTCGTGGCCGCGACCGCGAGCTTCGAGAACTGCGGCCAGGGTCTCCGCGAGGGCGGCGACGTGAAGCTGCGCGGCGTCCTCGTCGGCAAGATCTCCGCGATCCGGTTGATCGAAGGTGACTGCAAGGTCACGCTCGACCTGAACCCCAACCAGGTCGACCAGATCCCCGAAAATGTCGGTGCACAGGTGCGGGCAAAGACGGTCTTCGGCGAGAAGTGGGTGGAGCTGCTGTTCCCCGACGAGCCCGCCGACGCCCGGATCGCGAGCGGCGATGAGATCCCGAAGGACCGGACGATCGACCCGCTCGAGGTCGAGACGATCCTGAACGTGGCCCTGCCGCTGCTCGACGCGATCGACCCCGAGCACCTGGCCGGCGCGCTCGAAGCGCTGGCAAGTGGATTCGTAGGCCACGAAGAAGCCGCGATCCGCGGGATCAACGAGGGCATCGAGGCGCTGAGGCCGCTCAACGACAACCGCGAACGCCTGGAGTCCGGGATCGACGCGCTGGCAAGCTCATCCGAGGTGCTCGCCGACGTCGACGAGGACCTGCTCGAGGCGCTCGACAACCTGGACGACGTGAACCGCTTCACCGTCGAGCAGGAGGCGCTGATCGAGGAGAACTTCGAGAAGGCGCCGCGTCTCCTGGGCGAGCTGTCCAACCTGTTCGACACGCACTTCACGGACTTCACCCGCATCGTCGACCGCGGCGCCACTGTTGTCGGCGTGCTCGCGGCGCGATCGGAGGACCTCGACCGGCTGCTGAGCGTCCTGCCGCGCTTCAACTCCGCCTGGATCCGCAACATCGACCACACCTGCCGCTATCGCCAGGCGACCGACGAGCCGGGGAAGAGCGTGGGTGACGTTGTGCCCGGACGATGCTGGCGCGTCCACAACCTGCTGACCGAGACCAGGGGCGCCTACGAAGAGGGAGAGGAGCCGGGACCGGACCGAGCGGCCGCTCCGAGCGACCTAGAAGACGTTCTGTTCGCGCCGGCCGCGAGGGGCAGGTCGTGAGAGCGACCGCGACGAAGCTCGGGGTCTTCACGATCTTCACGATCATCGTGACGTTCTGGCTTGCATCGGTCATCGGCAAGCTGTCGCCGTTCGACGACAGCTACCTGGTGAAGGCGCAGTTCACCGACGCGACCGGGGTTCTGAACGGGGACCCGGTGAAGATCGCCGGCGTCGAGATCGGCAAGGTCGTCGACTTCACCGTTGTGGAGGGCATCGCCGAGGTCGAGATGGAGATCGAGGGCGACGTGGACATCCCTCAGAATGCGATCGCCGACATCAAGTTCCTGAACCTGCTGGGCCAGCGGGTCATCAACATCCTCCAGCCCGAAGAGCCGTCGACAGAGGTGCTGGCCGAGGGGGAAACGATCCTGGTGCAGAACACCCGGCCCGCGCTCGATCTCTCCGTCGTGTTCAACAACCTCCGGCCCCTGATCCAGTCGACGAATCCCGAAGAGATCAACACGGTCTCGCGGGCGATCCTGAAGGTGTTCAAGGGACGCGAAGGTGACCTCGCCGGCATCCTCGGGAACGTCGGCGAGCTGACCAAGACGCTGGCGGACAGAGACCAGCGCTTGGCTCGTCTGGTCGAGGATCTCGATGAACTGACCGCGGTCCTCAACGGCCAGGAGCGCAACCTGCGCACCAGTCTCGAGGAGTTCACGCAGTTCATGGAGTCGCTGGTGGACCTCACGCCGTTGCTCGAGCAGACGATCGACGACCTGACGCTGGCGTCGAACAAGTTCGGCGGCTTGATCGAAAGGAACCGCGTCAACATCGAGGAGGACCTTGAGGACCTGGCCATCCTGCTCGCGATCGTCAACGACAACCTGGGCCCCCTCGACCGCATCGCGAAGAACCTGAAAGAAGTGCTTCTGTCGACGGCCCGGTCGCAGGGCTACGGCAAGTGGTACAACCTCTACGTCGTCAACTTCTGTCCCGAAGAGGGCGCCTTCACCGGGATCAACCTCCCCGACCGGTTGGAGTGCCGGCGATGAGCGTCAAGAACTTCCGCGAGCGCTCCCCGGCCCTCGTCGGGATCATCTCGATCATCGCGATCGCGGCCGCGACGACCTTCGCCTTCTTCATAGATCGCCTGCCCGCCCTGAAGCAGGCGTACGAGCTCCAGGCCGAGTTCAAAGACGCGGCGGGACTTCAGGCCGAAAACCAGGTGCGCGTGGCGGGCGTAAAGGTCGGAACGGTATCGGAGATCGAGCTCCGCGACGACCACGTGCTCGTGACGATGGAGATCGACAACGGAACGGAGATCCCACAGGACTCCTACGCCAACATCAAGCTGGCGACTCTTCTCGGCACGAAGTTCATCGACCTCGAGGCGAAGAGCGGCGGCGAACCGTTCCTGGCCGACGGTGATGTGATCCCGGTGGACCGCACCACGGTGCCGTACGAGATCTACCAAGCGGCGAACCAAGGGACAGGTGTGTTGGAGGAGCTCGACGGCGACGCGCTGAACGCCGCGCTCCGCCAGCTGACGAAGCTGACGGCAGAGGCCGAGGACGAGGTCGGCCTGGCGCTCGAGGGCCTGAACGAGCTCGGGACCGGGCTGAACGAGAAGGACGAAGAGCTGCGATCCTTGCTCACCGGCTCCAGGGAGCTCACCGCGCTGTTGGCGGACGAGGGCGACGAGCTCGTGCGCCTGATCGATGCGTCGAACTCGGTCTTGGGTTCGCTCGCCGGCAAGCGAGAGGAGCTCCAGTCACTGCTGGTGGCGACGAAGCAGATGGCGGGGACCGTAACGGCGGTGCTGCGCGAGAACCGCGGCAACGTCGATGACATCCTCACCGACCTGCACAACGCGCTCGTGGTGTTGGAGCGCAACGTCGAGCACCTCGACGTTGCTTTCGAGTACGCCGGGCCCTCCGCCCGCTACTTCGGATCGATCTTCACCCAGGGCAGGTGGGGCGACATCTACACCTGCGCGCTCGTTCTCTCTCAGACCTGCGAGAACGACGAGGAGGAAGGGCCATGACAGACATGTCGCGGTTCATCCGCCCTCTTGCCCTCGCGGTCGCGGCCCTGCTGGTTCTTGGGGGCGGCTATCTCGGCTACAACCGAATCAACGCAAGCGACGACACGTATCAGGTCACGGCTTACTTCACGAAGGCGATCGGTCTCTTCGAGAACTCCGACGTTGACATCCTGGGCGTCCCGGTGGGGACCGTCGAGTCGGTAGAGCCGATGGGAAGCCAGGTCAAGGTCGTGATGAACATCCAAGACGAGTACAAGGTTCCGGCGGACGCGATCGCGCAGATCGTTCCGATCTCGGTGATCTCCGATCGGTACGTCCAGCTCGCTCCGGTCTACCAAGGCGGGCCCGCGCTGGAGGACGGCGCGGAGATCCCGGTGGAGAACACGTTCATCCCGGCCGAGCTCGACGACGTTTTCAAGCAGCTGAAGAAACTGCTCGATGCGATCGAGCCTGGTAAGTCAGGCGAGCCCGGTGCGCTGGGCGAGCTCATCGTGCAACTGAACGAGACGTTGCGCGACCGCGAAGAGGATCTCAAGGGAACGCTGATCACGGGGTCCGAGCTGACGTCGACGCTCGCCGGCGCGCAGGAAGACATCTCCGGACTGCTCACGAACCTCGACAACCTCTTCGGGCGCCTTGCGACGCGGGCCAACACGTTCGGGCAGCTCAACCGCAACTTCGCGCTCGTCATGACGGCGCTCGCGGAGAGCCGCGACGACCTCGAGGGGACGTTGGTGAACCTCGCGAACCTGACGGGTGAGGTCGGGAGCCTGGTCGAGCAGCACGGCGACCGGCTCGGCAAGGACCTCGGCCTCGCGGCGCGGGTCGTGACGACGATCGTCAGGCACCGGGCGTCGGTGGAGGAGTCGCTGGAGTGGCTGCCTGTTGTCGGTGAGGGCGCCACCAAGGCTTACAACCCGAACCACCAGAACATCGACGTGCGCGACAACGCGAGCGCCAGGATGGAGTGCGAAGCGCTCAAGCCGCTTCCGGACTCGCCGATCAAGGACGCCCTGAAAGAGCTGTGTAGGGAAGAGACGGGCGAGCCTCGCTCCTCCGGACCCGCCGCCGCGGAGCTGCCCGCCGACACCGCGCTGCCGCTTCTGGGCAAGCTCGATTGCGATAAGGGGGTCCGCCGAGTGCGGCGTCAGCTCGAGCGGATCGAGGGCGTTGGGCTTCCGCCCGAGGTAACCAACGAGATCGTGGGCCCGCTGGAGAAGAGGTTGCGCAAGCTCAAGAAGAAGTGCAGAGAGCTGGGCGAGGCGATCGAGGAAGAGGGCCTCCTGGATCGACTGAAGGACCTCGGCTCCGACCCGCTCCCCGGCGATGTGACCGAAGACCTGGATGATCTGACGGGGAACGCAGCATCCACGCCAGTGCCCGACCCGGACAAGCCCTCGGCATGGTCGCGCTTCGGCGCCTGGTTCGACGGCTTCCTGACGTACATCGGGGGCACATCGTGATCCGGCGGATCGCGTTGTTGATTGCGATGGCGACGGTGATGTCGTCGTGCGCGGTGCTCGGCTTCGCAAGCGCCTGCGAGGGAACCGAGATCATCGCCGACTTCGAGCAGGTTGGTGACCTGGTCGAGAACGCGAACGTGCAATCGTCCGACGTCGAGGTCGGAACGGTCCAGAAGATCGAGCTCGACGGGTGGAACGCGCGGGTGACGATGTGCGTCAACGAAGAAGAGAAGATCCCGGCCGACGCGCGGCTCGTGGTGCGAACGACGTCACTGCTCGGCGAGAAGTTCGTCGACATCCAGGCGCAGTCCGCAGGACCGCCGTTCCTGGAGGACGGCGCTCTCGTCGGCACGGATCAGACGGGTAAGGCAAGCGAGCTCGAAGAGGTCTTCGCGAAACTGGCCGGGGTTCTGGGCGCGGGGAACCTCGAGCAGATCAACCGGTTCACCAGCGCACAGGCAAAGATCCTGCGCGACAACGCGGGCGAGCTGCGCGAGGTGCTGTCGCGACTTAACGACTTCACCGGCGTTCTCGCGGGTCGCAAGGAAGAGATAGCCACGTCCGTCGACAACCTCGACTCCGTCGCGCAGACGATCCTCGGGGACGAGGCCGTGCTGGAGCAGTTCCTCGCATCGTTCGCGGAGTCGTCGCAGGTCCTCAACCGTCAGAAGGAGGGCCTCCGGAGGCTGCTCGTCACCCTCAACGAGTTCACCAACATCAGCGTCCGGTTGCTGGACCAGACCGAGGAGGGTCTGGACAGGCAGTTCCGAGACCTTCGGCCGGTGCTGGAGACGGCGGTCGCGAACAGCGCGAACGTGCGGGAGACGTTGCAGACGCTGGCCACCTTCGCGGAATGGTTCCCCGAGACGGCGCCGGGCGACTACATCCAGCTGGACGTCTGCCAGGCGCCACCGGACTACTACGGCCCCGGGACGACGTGCGAGAACTCGGACCAGAACGACGACCCGGACCGGACCGCAGATGCGGATGAAGACGGAGGGATGTCGGGGTCGTCGCTAGACCCGACGGGCAGCGATCTCGAGTTCATCCTGCGCCAGCCGCTGAGGAGCGCGTCGTGATCGGCTGGAGGATCAAGGTCAACCTCGTGGCCTTTTTGATCTTCTCTCTGGGCCTCGTCTACGCGATGGCGACGCAGGTGCTGTCGGTGCTGGAGCCGCGCTATTCGGTCTACGCGATCTTCCCGGACGCCGGCGGCGTGTTCACCAACCAAGAGGTCACCTACCGCGGGCTCACCGTCGGACGGGTGGGGACGATGGAGGTCGTCGAAGAAGGCGTGAAGATCGAGCTGTCGATCGAGAAGACGTACGACCAGATCCCCAAGGAAGACATCGAGGCGCGCGTGATGTTCAAGAGCGCGGTCGGCGAACAGTTCGTCGACCTCCTGCCGGCGGTGGACGGCGAGCCCTTCCTCGCGCACGGGGACGAGATCCCGAAGGAACAGAACACGATTCCCGTCAGCACGCAGGAGCTGCTGAGTACGCTCGAGGCGGTGCTGCGCGGCGTTCCCCCCGAGGCGCTGAAGGGGGCCGTGGACGCGCTCGGCGTCGGGCTCACCGGTCACGGCCCAGACATCGCGACGATCATCGAGTCAACGGCGGACCTTGCCGAGCTGTTCGCGGAGAAGGCGCCCGAAGTGCAGGGGCTCCTTCGGAACGGAAGCAAGGTCGGGGAAGCCTTCGTCGCTTCCCGCGCTGACTTCGCTCGCGCGATCGAAGGGCTGGTCGAGGTCAGCGAAGAGCTGTCGCAAGACCGGGACGCGTTGAAGCGGCTGCTGACGAACACGAACTTCACCTCCGATGAGGTCGTCAGCTTGCTGGAGACCTACGACCGCAACGTCGACCGATTCCTTCCCCAGTTCGCGGAGCTGAACGATCTACAAGCAGAGCACGCCGACGACCTCTCACAGATCTTCCAGTTCCTGCCGACGGGACTGGACAGGATCGCCCGCGCGTTCGAGCCCTCGACCGGGCTCGTCCGCTTCGGCGCCATCGGCGAACCGGCGTCCGCGTCCTGCAGCTATGGAACCGACCGGCGCCGCCCAACCGCCAGAACAAAACGGTTGCCGCCGAAGAACGCTCGGTGCGCGAACAACATCGACGGCTCCAGGTCCTCTGGCGACGCGAGCAGTGGAGGATCCGGCGCAAGCGCGGCGGCCGCCGCGGTGACCCAAGTCCTCGCAGAGGAAGCGGAAACATCCGCCTTGCCGCAGCGCATGGACGACTGGTCCTGGACCCTGTTCTATCTGAACAGCATGTAGCCGCGGGCCGGCTCGAGCGGCCCCTACACTGTCGAACGTGGTCCAGGAATCCGACGTCGCGCCCGCGCCCGCACCCGCCGAAACCGCCGACGCCGACCGCCCGCGGGCACGACTTCTCGTCCCGCTGCTGATCGGCGGGTTGGTCATCTCACTCGCGCTGGCGGGGACGTTCGTCTTCCTGTGGTTGCAGAGCGTGGACACGTCCGCGGAGGAAGTGTCCACTTACTTGAACCAGGAGACGACGGAGGTCGCGGACATCTCCACGCAGGTCGCCACGTTGATCAGCAACTACGACTCCACGAACATCGACGAGCGCCGAGACCAGGTGCTGGCGCTGGCGGTCGGACGCTTCCGCGAGCAATACGAGGAGATAGTGGGACAGGGGCTGGGGCCTGCCATCGAGAAGGCGGCGGCATCCTCGCGTGGCGAGATCCTGCAAGGCCCCGACATCAGCTTCGTGTCGGCCTCGGAGGCGGTTGCGATCATGCAGACCACACAGACGACGCAATCCAACGACAACGTCGCGGGCCGGACCTTCCTCTACACGCTGCGCCTGACGCTGCTGAACACCCCCGACGGCGGCTGGAAGGTGAACGGTTTCGAGCTGCTCAGCTCGCAGGAGAGTTAGCGGGCGGCGCTGCTGGTTCCGAACGTCTGCAGGATGGCCTGACCGATCTCGATCATCCGCTCGAAGCGAGGCCCGTACCACGGTGGCGACAGCAGGAGCCGGTCGCACAACCCATCCCACTCCTTCACCTTGTCGCGCACCTCGTCAGCGGTCCCGGCGGCCGCGATCGCATCGCACAGCTCGTCGTCGATCAGCTCGATCATCCGCTCCTTGTCCTTCGCTTCGAAGGCGTCGCGCAGGGTGGACACGATGTCGGCCTTACCGTGCATCTCGAGGATCGGCGTGTAGGTGCGGGTCGTCGCGTAGAACGCGATCTGGAGCTTGACCTCTCGCCGCGCCGTGTCTGGATCATCGTGGATCGAGATCATCGGGGCGCCGGTGAGGTTGCACTCGGATGGTTTGCGACCCGCCCTGTCTGCGCCTTCGGCGATGGCCGGTTTCACGACCTCGCGGAGGTACGCGGGGGACGCGAGGGGATGCCCGAGGAGCCCGTCGGCAACCTCGCCGCAGATACGCGACATCACGCGTCCGACGGCCGCGAAGTAGATCGGGACGTCGCGCCGGTCCGGCTGCGGACGCCCGTGGAACGTCGGCATTGTGACGTTGTAGAAGCGACCCTCGAAGGTGACGTCCTCGCCGCGATTCGCCGCCCACACCGTCCGCATCACCTGCGCGTACTCCTTCAGCTTCGGCCCGGGGTGCTCGAACCTGACGGAGAAGCGCTGTTCGTTCACCCGCTTCACCTGCGACCCCAGTCCGCAGATGAACCGGCCTCCGGAGAGTTCGTCCAGGTCCCACGCCGTCATCGCCGCTATCGTCGGAGAGCGCGGGAACGCGAGGGCGATCGCGGTGCCCACGTTGATGTTCGACGTGTGCTGGATCGCGGTCGCGGCCGAGATGAAAGCGGTGTTCGTCGTCTCCGCGGCCCAACAAGACTCGAATCCGGCGTCCTCGATCAGCTTCGCCATGGGCCCGATCATCGCCATCGAACCACCCACGCCGATCCCGTAATCCACCGCTGCTCCTCACCTTTGGCCTCTCCGGCGAGCGGACTATATTCGCCGCCGGGGCGCGGTATGGTGCGCCGCATCAGGGGCGGACATAACGAGATTTCCTAGCTGAGCGGGAGGAAGACGACTAAGTGGCCGAACTGCTGGACGACGAAGAGATCGAACAACGGCTCGACGAGTTGGGCGACTGGGAGCGCGAAGGCGACGAGATCTCCAAGGTCTTCGAGTGGGAGGATTTCGGGCGTGCGATCAAGTTCGTCAACGACGTCGCCAAGCTCGCCGACCGTTACGACCACCACCCCGACATCGACATCCGGTGGAACAAGGTGACGCTGGTGCTGTCGACTCACTCGGAGGGCGGGCTGACCTCGATCGACTTCGACATGGCCAACGACATCGAACAGACGCTCACTTAGCTCTTCGGTTGCGTCCGCTTCGCTGCGGTGGCCGGGACCTCCGTCGCTGCCCTCGCAACTGCTCGCTCTTAGCGAGCAGTTGCTCCGGAGGCTCCTCCGGAACCCGGCCATCCTCGCTTCGCTCCAGACGCCCACGAAGGGCTGCGTTCGCTTGGGTAGGAAAACCCAAACAGTGAGGCGCTCGATTCAGACGGCCTGGTAGGAGCGGCTTGAGCAGATGAGGGTGTTTGTTGCGGGGGCTACTGGGGTGGCCGGGCGGCGCGCCGTCCAGAGCCTGGTCGCGGCGGAGCACCGCGTTTCGGCGGTCGCTCGAGACTCGGCGAAGCGGCGTTGGTTGGAGGAGGTTGGGGCGGCTCCGGTCGAGGTGGATCTGTTCGAGGGCGACGCCGTCCGAAGCGCGGTCGGGGGCCACGATGCCGTCGTCAACCTCACGACGAAGATCCCGGCCCTGGCGCGTGCGGCGCTCCCGCGCGCGTGGAACGAGAACGACCGGATCCGAACGCACGTCTCGAAGAACCTCGTGGACGCCGCGCTGGCCACGGACGCCGGCTCCTACATCCAGGAATCGCTCGCCTTCATGTATCCCGACAGCGGAGACAACTGGATCGATGAAGACGTGCCCGTTGACGCTCCCCCGCACGCGCGCACCACGCTGGTGGCGGAGCGGCAGGCGAGGAGGTTCTCCGCCGCTGGCGGCAGAGGCGTCGTGCTGCGGTTCGGCCAGTTCTACGCACCCGATGCGACGCACGCCGAAAGCTGGGTCGCCGTCGCGCGTAGAGGTCTGTCTCCGTTCCCCGGCCCGCCCGATGCTTTCACTCCCCTCGTGCATGCAGACGACGTCGGCCGAGCCATCGTCGCAGCGCTGGAGGTTCCCCGCGGGACCTACAACGTCGTGGATCACGAGCCGCTGCGTCAGGGCCGGCTGGCCGAGATCCTCGCCGCTGCCCTGCGCGTCCAGCGCCTCCGCTTCGCGCCCACGCCTCTCATGCGCGCAGGCGGGGCCAAGGTGCAGATGCTCATGAGGTCGCAGCGCGTGTCGAACCGACGCTTCCGCGAGGCTGCGGGATGGCAGCCGCAGTTCTCAAGCGCGGCCGACGGGTTCCCGCAGATGGTCCGAGAGGTGGTCGCTAGGACCTAACTCGCCGTCTCCGCTTCCTTCTGCTCGCGTAGCCAGGGCGGCAGGGAGAACGTGATGTCTTCGGTCGTGACCTCGCGCGTCTCGACGGTGTCGTAGCCGAAGCTCGCCAGCTTCTGCAGTAGTCGGTCGACGAGGACCTCCGGGGCGCTGGCGCCGGAGCTGACGCCCACCGTTTCTACGCCTTGCAGCCAGGACGGATCCAGATGGGTCTCGTCCGGGACCAGGTGTGCGGGCGTGCCCATGTCGCGGGCGACTTCGACCAGTCGGTTCGAGTTGCTCGAGTTGAAGGCACCGACGATGAGAACCAGGTCGGCGTCGGGCGCTATCGCCTTCACCGCGACCTGGCGGTTTTGCGTCGCGTAGCAGATGTCGTCCGAGCGGGGCCCCTGCAGGTCGGTGAACCGATCGCGTAGCGCCTCGACCACGTTCAGCGTGTCGTCCACCGACAGCGTGGTCTGGGTGAGATACGACACCGGTTCGTTCGGGTCCAGATCGAGGTCGTCGATCTGCTCGACCCCTTCGACCACGAACGTGCGCTCCGGCGCCTGTCCCGCGGTGCCCTCGATCTCCTCGTGCCCCTCGTGTCCCACCAGCACGATCTTGCGGCCGGCGCGAGCGAACCGCTTCGCCTCCAGGTGCACTTTCGTCACGAGCGGGCAGGTGGCGTCGATCACCTGCAGCCCACGCGCTTCGGCATTGCGGCGGACCTCGGGAGAGACGCCGTGAGCGGAGAAGACGCAGACGGCGCCCTCGGGGATCTCGGTCTCTTGATCGACGAAGATCGCGCCCGCTTTCTCGAGCTCCTCGACCACGTGGCGGTTGTGCACGATCTCCTTGCGCACGTAGACGGGAGGCCCCACCGTCTTAAGCGCCCGCTCGACTATCTGCACCGCCCGGTCGACGCCCGCGCAGTAGCCGCGGGGGGCAGCGAGGATGACCTTCTTCATATTTTCATCGTAGGGGGCCGGGGTGAACAGATAGTCCACGACTCGTGAGGAAAAGCACGAGATGCCCCCTTCTCGTAACCTTTCCGGAACGGCGCGCCTGCTGGATAGGACCGGATGAAAGAGAAATCGACCTCGACCTGGGCCTGGATCGCACTCGTCCTGGTTGCGGCACTGTATTTGGCAGGCATCGTTTTGGAGCTCGTCAACGACCCTCCTCCCGACCCTCCAGCGGGGTGGGAAGGAGAGCGCGGCGCCCTGTCGGAATACTTGTTCATCGCCATGAGCTTCAGCTTCCCCGCAGTGGGCGCGGTGATCGCTTCGCGCCAGCCCGGCAACACCATTGGCTGGATCATGCTCGGGATCGGAGCTGCTGCTGGATTCAGCGAGATCAGCGAGGGGTACGCCCGCTACGGCTTGACGACCCAGCCCGGTGCTCTACCGGGGGCGGAGGTCGCCCTGGCTTTAACGGCAGGATCGTGGGCCCTCGTCATCGCTCCCATCGGGACCTTCCTGATCTTGTTGTTCCCGGATGGACGTTTGCCCTCGAGGCGATGGCGTCCGGTCGCGGTGGCGGCGGGACTCGGGATCGCGTTGACGTACGGGCTCATCACCCTCGCGCCGTTGACCTTTCCCGACCTCGGTTACCCGCAGTTGGAGAATCCTCTGGGTGTAGAAGCCCTGCGACCTCACCTCGACCTGTTCCTGTCGGTGATCGTCTTGATCCCACTCTCGATCATCGGTTCCGCAGCGGGACTCATCAGTCGTTTCCGGAGATCCCGTGGGCAAGAGCGCTTGCAGATGAAATGGTTGGCGGCCGCGGGAGCGATCGTCGCTCTGGTGTACGGGATCACGATGGCCGTATCACTGACCACCAACTTCAGGGACCCGGCGGACACGCCAGAATGGATGCTCCGGCTGCAAGAGCTCTCGTTGATCGCATTCGCACTGATCCCGGTCGCGATTGGTGTCGCAGTGCTACGTCACAAGCTGTACGACATCGACATCATCATCAACCGCACGATCGTCTACGCCATCCTGACCGCGGCATTGACCGGGTTCTATCTGGTGGGGGTTGCGGTACTGCAAGGCGTCTTCAGGCCGGTGACGGGGGAATCCCAGCTGGCGGTGGCCGTGTCCACGCTGGCGGTGGCCGCCCTCTTCCGGCCGGTTAGGTCGGTTATTCAAACCTTTATCGACAGACGGTTCTACAGACAGCGGTACGACGCTGCCCTGACTCTCGAGACCTTCTCCCACCGATTGCGCGACGAGGTCGACATCCGAACGATCACCCCTACCCTCGTAGGAGTCGTCTCGGAAGCCCTGCAGCCGACTCACGTTTCCCTGTGGGTGCGAGAGACCTCGCAGCAATAACGTCTTTCTTGTGACCCCGGTTTCGCGAGGCACTCTGTAGATCCCGACGTAGACCCTGGGGCCGCTGTCATGGTTCACCTCGAGCCGCGGTTTGATCTCGCACACGCTTCCGTCAGTTGATCAACGGTCCCGCAACGTCGGGCGAGAAGATCCGGTCATAGACCTCGCTCCGCAACAGCGACGTGCCGGTTTCGAGTGCCTTTCCGTTCGGTTTGACGAACGTGACCTCACCGGCGGGATCGCCGCGGAGGCTCCAGCCTCCCTCGTGCAGCAGCTTGTGGTGGTGGCGACACAGAGAGATCAGGTTGGGTAGCTCGGTCTTTCCGCCCTTCGTCCAGTGCTGGATGTGGTGGCCATCCAGGAATCTCGGGCGCCCACAGCCCGGGAAGCGGCACCCCTCATCGCGCCGCTGCAGCTCGCGCCGGAGCCACGGCGGCAACGACCTCGACACCTCGCCGATCCCGACGATGCGGCCGTCGACATCGCGAGAGATGTTCTGGATGCGGCAGTCACAGCTCATGCGCTCGGCCACAGCCGGAGAGATCGGTGCGCCGTTTTCGAGCGAGGCACCACCGCGACCGGTGGTCAACAGCTCCGCGTCGACGTTCACCAGGAGCGTGGCGCGGTCGGCGTCGGCGTCTGCGGCCAGCGCTCCTGCGGCGATCTCGGCCAAGGCGTCGGCGCTTCGAGCTTCGAAGCCGATGATCTCGTCGCCGTTGGTGAACGGGATGCGGTCGCGGGCTCGATCGAGCGCCTTTTCGAGGGTTGCAGCTTGCTCGGCAGGAAGGCGGCCTTCGAGCGTGGCGTAGCGACGTTCGAAACCCCACGACAGCCGCACGAACCTGCGGTCGTGTTCGGACTTGGCCTCGATGTCGCTTAGGTGCTTGCGCCGGCGCGCCAGAGCGCGAACCTGCGAAAGCGTCATGGACCGAGCCTTGTTCGCCAGTAGCTGGTCTTCTTCGGGGCGGGCAACGGGGCCGAGACAGCGGACCTTGTCCCACGACAGCGCGCCGGTCTCGAAGGCCGCGGCGATGTGCGGGAGCGACTCCAGCGCAATCGCCACCTCGACGAGTTCGCCGGAGGTGCGCGGGTCCATGTCGAGGCGCAGAGAAACCCAGTCGGCCGTCGACCTGGCGCCGTCTGATTTCCAGATCTCGCGCCGGTCGACCTCGGCCACGAAGCGCAGGAGCTGGCGACGGGCGGCGCACTCGAGGCCGTGCAACTGACCGACGCCATCGATCAACTCGCCCCGGTCACACTGGTTCAATCCACTCTCGTACACACGCTCAACATAGGCCGGGGGTGTGACAGCTTTGGGCCCCAAAACCGCAGGTCAAGCCAAGTTTTTTCAGATTTTTTCTTAATCGCTCCCGGTCTCAGATCTGAAGCCCGTTGGTCCGTGACGACCCTCGCCCGCAGCCTTCTTCGGCTCCGTCGATCCCCTCTTCTTGGCCGCGCTCGCGCGATACAGATCGGGGAGGGCCGCCTCCTGGCTCGACGGGCACAGCGGCTCCACTGGGCAATCGCCGCATAGAGGCTTCTTCGCGTCGCAGGTGCGACGCCCGTGCTCGATGAACAGCTCGGTCACCTTGCGCCAGTCCTTCTTGGGCACCAGCTCCATCAGGCGACGCTCGATCTTCTCGGCCTCCTTGCTCCCCACGTCGGTCAGGCCGAGCCGCACCGCCACGCGACCCACGTGCGTATCCACCGCTATCCCCGCATCGGCGTCCTTCCGCATGGCGTCGGGGTAGCAGTTCGCCTGCACGATGTTGGCCGTTTTGCGCGCCACCCCCGGCAACGTCATCAGCTCGGCCATCTTCTGAGGGACCTCGCCGCCGTAGTCGTCCAGCAGCTTCTGGCTCATCCCTCTGAGGGCCCGCGTCTTCTGCCGGAAGAAGCCCGTCGACTGGATGTCGCTCTGGAGCTCCTCCTCGGGCACCGCCAGGAAGTCCTGGGGCCTTCGGTACTTCTTGAAGAGGTCCTCGGTCACAAGATTCACCCGCGCATCGGTCGACTGAGCCGAAAGGATCGTGGCGACGACGCATTCGAAGGCGTTGGAGAAGTTCAGAGCGACCTGCGCCCCGGGATACCTCTTCTTGAGGCGGCGCATGATCTCCGGCATCCGCTCCTCCGGCGTCCCGGAACGGTCGGGGGCGGGCTTGGACACGGCGGAACCCTAAACTGGCTATAGGTGGCACCGCCCCTGCCGCGACCTGGCGCCGTCGGGGATCGGGGAACGACTGGCAGGATCGATGACGCAAGGACTGGAGGGTTCTTCATGACCTACGAGGAGAAGCTGGCGCGCTTCACCGCACACGTGCAAGGCGGCGGGAAGGTCGAGGCCGAGGACTGGATGCCGGACGACTTCCGCAACGGAGTCTTGAAGTTCATCGAGATGCACGCCAACTCCGAGATCATGGGCGCGATCCCCGAGCGCGAGCAGGTCCCGCGCGCTCCGTCGCTGAAGCGCAAGATGTCGCTGACCGCCAAGGTGCAGGACGAGGTCGGGCACGCGCAGCTCTTGTACCGGGTCGCCGAAGATCTTGGCAAGAGCCGCGAGGCGATGTTCGGGGACCTCGTCAACGGCAAGTCGAAGTTCCACAACGTCTTCCACTACCCCACCAAGCACTGGGGTGACGTCGCGATCATCGGCTGGTTGATCGACGGCGCCGCGCTCGTCACGCAAGCCGCTCTGCTCGACTCCTCCTACGCTCCGTACACGCGGGTGCTGAAGCGCATCTGCTCGGAGGAACAGCTGCACCTCCGCCACGGCGAGGACATCAGCCTCGAGATGTCTTCGGGCACCGAGTCGCAGCGGGCGATGTTCCAGGACGCGCTGAACCGGTGGTGGCTGCCGATCATCCACTTCTTCGGCCCCAAGACAAACGTCGAGAAAGACCTCCTGCTGCGCTGGAAGGTCAAGACGCGGACCAACGAGGACCTGCGCCAGGAGTTCCTCGACCGCTACGTTCCGCGGGTCCTCGAGCTCGGTTACACGTTTCCGGCGCCGGTCCCGTTCCACGACGACGCCTCTGGTCACTGGCTCATCCGCGACGAGGACATCGACTGGCAGCCGCTGGAGGCGATCAAGCGGAACGAGGGACCCGAGACGGCGCGACGACTCGGCTTGCGAAAGACGATCTATGACTCGCATCGGTGGGTACGCGAGGCGCTCGCGGAGCCGGCGATCCACGCCGCATGATGATGGCGCGCTGATGGAGACCTGGGAGGTGTTCCGCAGGCACGGACACCGAGATCCGTTCGAGCACTGCGGGACGGTCACGGCGTCGGATCACGAGATGGCTCTGCTCACCGCGAAGGAGTGCTTCCTGCGCCGGCGTGAGGGCGAGCACCTGTGGGTGGTGCGACGCTCCGACATCCACTCGTTCCAGGACGAGAGCCTGCTCGAGATCGCAGCGGACAAGTCGTACCGCTTCAACAGCGGGTACCGCGACGTCGTCGAGAAGCGACAACGGGCGAAAGAGCGGGCGAAGGAGCTGGCGTCGCCGTGAGTGAGTCGCTGGTCTCGATGTTGACCGCGCTCGCCGACGACGAGCTGATCCTGGGTCACCGCCACTCCGAGTGGACGGGGTTCGCGCCTCACATCGAAGAAGACGTGGCCTTCTCATCGATCGCGCAGGACGAGATCGGCCACGCGGCGGCGTACTACGCGCTGGTCGCGAAGATCATCGGAGACGATGCCGATCGGCTCGCTCTCGGCAGGGAGAAGCACGAGTATCGCAACGCGATCCTGTGCGAGCGCAGCAACGGCGACTGGGCCTACACGCTCGCGCGTCACTGGCTCTACGACCACGCTGACGCGCTGAGGCTCGAGGCTCTGGAGGATTCGGCGCACGAAGAGCTCGCCGCTCTGGTCACCAAGATCCGCCGCGAGGAGCGCTATCACCTGCTGCACGCGGACACCTGGTTGAAGCGGGTTGCGCAGGGCCCCGTCGAGGGCCGAAACAGGCTGTCGGACAGCATGGCCCGGGCTTTTCAAGAAGCGGTCGCGCTGTTCGAGCCGTTCGAGGCCGAGGAAGAGGCCGTCTCCGAAGGGTGGGCCGCGATCCCGTCACGCGAGCTCCAACGCCGGTTCCTCGAGCAGACCGCGGAGAAGCTGGACGCGCTGGGGCTCCCGACGCAGGTAACCAGCCACGTGGAAGGGGCCGAGTTCGTTGCGTCGTCCTCCGGCGACCTGATCGCCGGCGACAACGGCAACTCATCCGCCGCCAATCCGGATGACGCCTCGGGCGGGCGTAGGGGCAGGCGGACCGCAGACTTCGACGCGTTGTGGGAGGACATGACGGCGATGTACCGGGTCGAGC
Organism: Actinomycetota bacterium; assembly: GCA_030776625.1. Classification (NCBI taxonomy): domain Bacteria; kingdom Bacillati; phylum Actinomycetota; species Actinomycetota bacterium. The sequence goes on from JALYHL010000001.1 coordinate 651,115, forward strand.
CCGGAGCGCGCTGGTGACCGACGTAGCGACCTTGGAGCAGGCGGTGTGGGACGCCTTGGCCGGGGTTGCGGATCCCGAGATACCTGCCGTGTCCGTCGTGGACATGGGCATGATCGAGTCGGTCGCGTTATCCGGCGACGAGGCCACGATCACGGTTCTGCCGACCTTCACCGGCTGTCCTGCGATAGCGGTGATCGAGTCCGACGTTCGCAACGCGGTCGCGGCGGTCCCGGGCGTCGCCGAGGTGCGCGTTGAAACCACCTTCAGCCCGCCATGGACCACCGAGCGCATCACGACCGACGGGCGCAGGAAACTCGAGGAGTTCGGTCTCGCTCCCCCGACGGGCTCCGGACCTGTCCTGATCGACGCGATCGGGTTGCCGACGTTCGCCGTGTGCCCCTTCTGCGGCGGCAAGAACACCCACAACGAGAACCCGTTCGGCCCGACGCCTTGTCGCGCGCTGTACTACTGCAACGACTGCAAGAACCCCTTCGAGCAGTTCAAGCCGGTCTAGATCGAGACCCTAGGCGGAGATCGGGTCCAGCAAGATCGGCTGCCCGAGTGTTCGCAGGAACGCCTCCACGATCTCCGGGTCGAACTGCCGTCCCGCGGCCTCGCGCATACGGCGACAGGCCTCCTCGATCGGAAGCGCCTTGCGGTAAGGACGGTCCGTCGTCATCGCATCGAAAGCGTCCACGACCAGGATGATGCGCGACTCGATCGGGATCTCTTCGCCTCGGATCGCGTCCGGATAGCCGCTGCCGTCGTAGTGCTCGTGACAGTGGCGGACGATCGTACGCACCTCGGCGAGCCGGTCGATCGGCTCCAAGATGCGCTCCCCGAGCTCCGGGTGCGTCCTGATGACCTGCCATTCATGGTCGTCGAGGGGGCCGGGCTTGGCCAGGATCTTTGACGGGATGCCGATCTTGCCGATGTCGTGGAAGAGGGCACCCAGCTCCAAGCGCTTCAGGTCTATGCCCTCGATACCCAGCGCGGCCCCCACGTCCAACGCCATGTCCGTGATGGACCGCGCGTGGTTGGAGGTGTACTCGTCCTTCGCCTCGAGCGCGTTCGCCAGCGCCTCCACCGTCTCGAAGAAGGTCCTCTCGAGGCTCTCGAAGCTGACCGCGTTCGTGATCGCCAGCTTCGTTTGATGAGCGATCCCGGCGAGCAGACGCATCTTGCGCTCGGAGAACCGGTACTCACCCAGAGCCGGCGCAACGGCAGCGACACAACCGAGCCTCCCGTCGAGCTGCAAGGGCGCGATCGCGAACAAGGTCTCGCGGACGATGTCTGCGGCGCCTGGGAGGTGCTCGACCTCTTGCGGACGCAGAACGAACGGCTCATCGCGCGACAACGCCTGCTCGGCGAGGTCCCTGGGTACCCGCAGCGACGCCATCCGGCTGCGCTGCGGCTCCGCAAAGCCCCACTGCGCCTCGGGAACAACGTCTCCCGTTTCGGTCTCCTGCAGCCAGATGGTGGTTTGCGGCGACCCGAGGATCTGAGCGGACAACCGCACGACCTTCGACAGGACCTCGTCCAGCCCCTCCGCGGTGGCGAGCTCGCGGCTGAACTCCAGCAGGGAGTTCGACAGCTCCGCGCTCTCCTTCTGTTCTTTGTAGAGCGTTGCCTTTTGCATCGCGACGGAGGACTGATACGAGAGCCCCGCCAGGAGCCGCAGCTTGTCGTCCGTGAAGAACTCCGTACGGCCGTCGTACCTGACGGTGATCCAACCCGACACTCCATGCCCCGAGTGAAGCGGAGCGATCGCGTTCGTCCGCAGCTCCGCTCCCGCAGGTGGGTCCCAGAAGGCGCGCTGCGCCTCCGGCGTCAGCGTGAAGGGAGCGCTACGCGCGATCAGGCGCTCTCCACTCTCTTTGGAGACGCGGAAGCGGATGATGGGCTCGGATGCCGCCTCGCCGGCGTATCCGGTGTGAGCGGCGCAGGTGAAGTCACCCGTCCTCTCGTCCTGCAACCACAGCGACGCGTGCTCTACGTCGATCAGCTGTGCAGCCATCCGGACCGTCTCGTTGCCGATCGAGTGGAACGAGGCTGCCTTGGACATCAGGTCCGAGAAGCGGAGCAACGCCTTCGCGTTCTCGGCTTCACGCCGTTGTGCCTGGTACAGGCGAGCGTTCTCCAGAGCCACGGATGCGTGTCCCGCGAGCACCTCTAGTAGTCGGACATCGTCGTCGTCAAACTGATTGAGGCCCAGCTTGGAGATGAGGACGACGCCGATAACGCGCGCACCATAGGTGAGCGGGACCGCCACGATGGACTCTTCGATCTCGTCGGTCCCCGGAACCGTTACGGCGAACTCGCACTCCAGCGCGTTGGGTATGAGCAGCGACCGCCCCGTCTGAGCGGCCCGGCCCGTGATCCCTTCACCCACGCGGGTCACGAGTGCCTCCAGCGTCTCCCCCTCGTAGGCATCGAACTCGCCACGGAACGCGATCGGCATCAGCAGGTCGTCTTCCGCGAGATAGACGCGACAGCTGTGGTAGTCGATCAACGTCCTGAGCTCGTTCGCGATCGTGGTCCCGATCTGACGGACGTCATTCAGCCGGTTGAGCTTCCCGGCCAGGCTTTGGAGCATCTTCAGGTGCGCGATGGAGCGCACGTCCTGGCGGACCGAGGTCGCATCGGGTCGCTGGGTTTCCTCGTCATCGAAGAGGACGATCCGGTTCTTGCCGCGGGACTTCGCCGTAAGCATCGCCGCGTCTGCGCACGCGACCAACTCGCGCGGGTTCATCGCGTGCTCGGGCCCTTGGGCTATACCCACCGAGAGCGTGAGGTCGCCGACGGGCTGGAAGTCGAAGGCGCGCACGCGCGTAACCAACCGGCTCGCGAGCCCGAGTGCGTCGCCCGAGTCGCAGGACGGGAGGATCACGGCGAACTCCTCGCCGCCGATCCGACACGGGAGGTCGGAGCCACGGACGGTCTCCCTGAGGATCTCGGCGAGCCCGAGAAGCACCTGGTCACCGACGGAGTGACCGTGGACGTCGTTGATGCGCTTGAAGTCGTCCAGGTCGAACATCAGCAGCGCGACCGAGTCGCGCGAACGGCTGGCCCGGGTGAGCTCGGAACGCAGACGCTCGTGAAAGTAGCGGTGGTTGTACAGCCCGGTGAGGCCATCCGTCACCGCTTGCTGCTCGAGCACGTTGCGGATCTGCGCGTTGTCCAGCGCGAGTGCAGCGGCCTCGGCGAAGCGCTGCGCCAGCTCGAATTCCTCCTGCGAGAACTTCGCCTCTTCACCGATCCGGTAGATGTTCAAACAACCCTTGACGCTGTCGCGGGCGAGCAGAGGCACGACGATCATCGACTCCGGATCCAACGGTGTGCCCGGGACGACGATCACGCGCTCGTCAAGGTGAGCATCATTCGCAAGCACGGGCGTCCGATGCTCCGCTGCCCACCCCGTCAGGCCCAAGCCGAACCGGGTGCGGCTCTTCAGGATCTCATCGGCCCAGTCGTCGCGAGCCAACACCGGCGTCAAGGTGTGTTGCGCGTCGTCGGCCGCGTAGATGGTGAAGGTGTCGTACGGGACCAGCTCCGCGAGCGTGTCCGCGATGCGGTCGAGAAGAGACTCCACGTCGTGATCGGACAGAACGTGGCTGTACACGTCCGCGAGTCGTTTGTACGACTCGAGCTGCCCCTCGTCCCGCACCGCATCATCGGGACCGATCACCGGATCTACGATCGGCACAAGCCCTCCATAGCTGCTTTTCCCTGCAACCAGGTAATCGGCCTGCTAGGGCGGTGCCTTTAAGGCCCGAAAGGCGTAGTTCCGGCGTCTAGAACTGGCCGTACGAGCGATCGAGATTGAACTGGTAGATCAGGCGCCTTTCTCTCACCATGGCGTCGCGGTACTCCTGGAGGTCATCCGGCTCGCCGGCGAGCACCCGGTAGAGCGCCAGGTTGCGATCCACGGCGTCGGGCCCATCGAGGATGTCGACGGTCGTCTCGAGGGCAAGCCACCGGTAGCGGTTGGTCTCGTCGAGCACCATCAGCGTGCAGCGCGGGTCCCTTCTGAGGTGCTTTGTCCGGATCCGGTCCTGTGTTCCCGAGCTCCACAGCCTCCCCTCGACGAGGCCGACGCTGATCCGAGCTACGTGGGGGCGGCCGTCCCGCTTCGTCGTCGTCATGACCGCGTCGTGGTGCTCGTTCAGGAAAGCCTCGACCTTTGGATCCAACGCCCCGCCTTCCGCCTACTTGAGGTTGACCCAGACGGACTTGGTCTGGGTGTAGGTCTCCATCGAGTGCTTGCCGAGCTCGCGACCGAACCCCGACTGCTTGTAGCCGCCGAAGGACACGCTTGGCTCGACGTTGCCGGCGGTGTTCACCCACACGGTCCCTGCCTTGATCCCGCGAGCGACCTTGTGCGCCTTCGTCACGTCGGTGGTCCACACCGCTGCGGCGAGTCCGTAGATCGTGTCGTTGGCGACTGCGATCGCCTCGTCCACGTCGGCAACCTCGATCACGGCGGCGACCGGGCCGAAGATCTCCTCTTGCGCGATCCGCATGTCGTTGCGCACGCCGGTGAAGACCGTCGGCTGCACGAAGTAGCCGTCGCCGAGCTCGGTTGCTCGCGCTCCCCCGACCGCGACCTCGGCCCCCTCGGAGCGGCCGATCTCGATGTATCCGGTGACCCGCTCCATTTGCTCCTGCGAGACGACGGGTCCCATCTGCGTGTCCTCCTCCAGAGGGTCGCCGAGCTTCATCGCGGCGGTGGAATCCAGCAGCGAGGACACGAAGTCGTCGTGGACCGACTTCTCGACGAGGATCCGCGTGCCCGCGGTGCAGACCTGGCCGGAGTTGAGGAAGACGCCGTTCATCGATCCCTTGATCGCGCGCTTCATGTTCGCGTCCGAGAAGACGATGTTCGGCGACTTCCCGCCAAGCTCCAACGTCACTCGCTTGAGGTTGCCCTCAGAGGCATGCAGGATCTTCCGCCCGACCTCGGTCGATCCGGTGAACGCGATCTTGTCGACGTCCCAGTGTTGAGCGAGAGCTTGGCCGGCCTCGTGGCCGAACCCCGTCACGACGTTCACGACGCCTTCGGGCACCCCGGCTTCCAGACACAGCTCGCCGAGGCGGATCGCGGTCAGCGGCGTCTGCTCCGCGGGCTTGAGGACGATGGTGTTGCCGAACGCAAGCGCGGGAGCGACCTTCCACGCCGCCATGATCATCGGGAAGTTCCAGGGAATGATCCCGCCACAGACGCCGATCGGCTCGCGCAGCGAGTAGACGAAGAGGTTGTCACCGCTCGGATTCGTCTCGCCGAACACCTTCGTAGGCCAGCCGGAGTAGTAGCGGAAGACCTCACCCACGCTCCACATCTCACCCGATGCGACCGACACGGGCTTGCCCGAGTCCAGCGACTCGAGCTGGGCAAGCTCTGAGATGTTCCTCTTCACCAGCTCGCCGAGCTTGTAGAGGATCTCCGTCCTCTTCCCCGGTCGCAGCCCCGACCAGCGCCGGTCCTCGTGCGCCTCGCGCGCGGCCTTCACGGCGGCATCGACGTCCGCGACGCCGCCGCGCGGCACCTGCGTGAAAACCTGTCCCGTCGCGGGATTGAAGACGTCGAACATCTCGCCCGACTCCGCATCGAGGCTCTTTCCCCCGATCACCATCTTCGGCGCCTCGATGAACTTCGTTACCTCGGGCAGAACCTCAACTGCGGCCATCGTCAACTCTCCTGGTAGCCCTGTGTGTGAGTCCCGAGCCTAGCCGTGCCCGGCGCGCTCTACAGGAGGCCGCGCCTTTATAAAAAAGGTGCGTTAAACGCATCTTTTGTCGAAAAGCGCCGCCGCTCTAGCGGACGAGGCCCGACGAGTAGCTGCCCAGGAGCCTCGTGAAGGTCGCGTGCTCGCTGACCTCGGCCAGAGCCTCGACCATCGCGGGCGCTGCCGCCGGGGCGTCCACGTCCGCGTAGAAGACGTACTCCCAGGGCCGGCCTGCCCGGGGGCGGCTCTCGAGCTTCGACAGGCTGAGGTGGCGCTCCGCGAACGCGCCGATGCAGCGGTAGAGAGAGCCTGCAACGTGGCCCACCCCGAAGACGAGCGACGACTTATTGGGATCGCCAAGAGGGTCCGGACTCCGCGACAGAGCGCCGAAGCGCGTGTAGTTGTCGGGATAGGTCTGGATCCTCTCTGCGAGGACCTCGAGGCCGTAGAGCTCGGCCGCGCGCCTGCTGGCGATAGCGGCGACGCCCTCGAGCTTGTCTTCGAAGATCCGCTTGGCCGCTCCCGCCGTGTCGTACTCCGCCCTGATCGAGACCGACAGCGAGTTCAGGAATTCCTCGCTCTGAGCGATCGCCTGAGGATGCGAGATGACCTCGCTCAGGTCGTCCAACTGCGCGCCCGGCAGCGCGAGCAAACAGTGGTCAACCCGGACGACGGTCTCGGCTACGAGGTGCAGCCCGTGCTTGAGGAAGAGGTCGTAGGTCTCGTTGATGCTGCCCGCCTGGCTGTTGTCCATCGGGACCAGCCCCGCGTCGACGAGGCCAACCTCCACCGCCTCGAACACCTTCCGGATCGATGACAGGGGCCGTAGCTCGGCGGCGGGAAACACCGCGATCGCGGCCTGTTCCGAGTAGGCACCCGCTTCGCCCTGGTAGGCGACGAGGTTCGTCTGCATAGAGACACCTTAGGCCGCGCAGCCGGCCCGCGCTTTCGTAGAAAACGTGCGCTTAACGCACGTTTTGTCGCAAAGCGTCGCAGGAAGGCTACTTGGTGACGTCGGTCGGCAGCTCGATGATCCGGTCGCGCGTGGCGACCTCGACCTTTAGACAGACGTCTTCGACGTAGTCCATGCCCGCCGCTTCCGCGGTCCGCCGAGCCTCTGGCGAGCGAAGGCCCACCTGCAACCACAGCGCACGTGCGCCTACGTCTGCCGCCTCCCGAGCGACGCCCGGCAGATGCTCTTGCCGCCGGAAGACGTCGACGACGTCGATATCGCCTGGCACGTCGGCGAGCGTGGGATAGGAGCGGAGACCTAAGACCTCTTCGAAGCCGGGGTTTACGGGGATCACCTCGTAGCCGTGATCGATCAGCGTCGCAACCACGCCGTAGCTGGCCCGCCAGGGGTCGTCGGATGCGCCGACGACCGCGATCCTCTTCGCGTAACCGAGGATCTTCTCGACCGCGTCATCTGTTTCGCTGTGCACGTCTCCGCGTTACCCGTCCCGGCTTCCGTCGAACCATCACCACGACGCACTGAGGGCGAGGCTCGTTCAGCCGTTCGTCAACGGCGGGACGAACTCTGGATGCGCCTCCTTCAGCCACGCTTGTTCCTTCTTTCCGAGCCGTGTTTGTGAGCCTTCTCCGAACCACATCTCGCGCGCGATCGCCTGCCAGTTGGCGGTTCCCTCGAGACGGGCCGTAAGTGAGGCGACCCCGAACGACATCCTGTTGAAGGTGACCATGACGCCGGGGATCCCGACCTTTCGCAAGGTCTGGAACGCGGGCGAGCGCGGGTCGAAGCCGGCGGCGGCGATCCCTTGCACCAGTGGTGGGTCGATCTTGAACGGGCGGTCCTCCAACATCGGCTCGTTGATCGTGAGGAGGTGGTGCCAGATCGCGTCGACCTCGGGAGTCCGGCGGTTCAGGATCCCGAGGCCCTCCATCGCCTCCCGACCGCGCTCGCGGTCGTCGTGGATGAGGCCCTGCATCAGCTCCAACAGCAGCTTCAGCGTCCCGGGGTCGATAGCTCGCACGAGCCCGTAGTCAAGGAACGCAACCTTGCCCTTCGGCAACAGCAGGTAGTTGCCCGGATGAGGGTCGGCCGAGAAGATCAGGAACCGGTTGAGGCAGCCGTAGAAGAAGCGGAAGAGGATCTCCGCGAGATCATCCTTCTTCTCCTGCGACCACTCGAACGCGCTGGTGAACGGCTTGCCCTGGATGAACTCCTGAGTGATCACACGCGTGCGCGAGTACTCCATGTAGACCTTCGGCACGACGATGAAGGGGTGACCGTCGAACAGGTCCGCGAACTTCTGCTGGTTCGTCGCCTCCCGGCGATAGTCGAGCTCTTCGAGCACGCGCTCTTTGACCTCGTTCGCCACCTCTTTCGGGTCCAGGTTCGGGGCGATCGCGACGGCCAACTTCGTCATCGCGTTGACGTTCTTGATATCGGCGCGCACGGCCTGGTCGACCCCCGGGTACTGCACCTTCACGGCGACCTTCTCGCCGGTGTGCAGCGTCGCTCGGTGCACCTGGCCGATCGAAGCTGCCGCGATGGCTTCGTCCTCGAAGGTGGCGAACACGTCCTCGACGGGACGTCCGAACTCCTCTTTGATGACGGCCTTCGACGCCTCCGGGTCCATCGGGGGGGCCGAGTTCTGGAGCATCGTGAGGGCGTCGCGGTAGGTCGAGAGGTAGTCGCCCGGCGCGGAGAACTCGTAGAACGAGGCGAGCTGGCCCAACTTCATAGCCGCGCCCTTCATCTCGCCCAGCATCTCGACGAGCTGGTGAGCGGTCTGCTGGTGGAACCCGTCGAGGAACTCACCCGCTCGCGAGGGCGCCGCGAACGACCTGGCGCGGGTGCCGAGGAACCGAACGGCGGACTTACCGGTTTGACCCGCGAGCTTCGCCCCCCGCTGCGCCCACCCCGTCGGGATCGGAGCCTTGTCTTTATCCGCCATGAGCGCCGTACTCTAGTTGGTGTGAACGCGACCCGTACGGCGCCGGCGGCACTTGCGATCGCGCTGCTGGTGAGTGCCTGCGCCGTCGAGAACCAGGTGGTCGGCGCGCCGGATCCGGTTCGGGAAAGGCCGGCCGCGAGCGCGGCCCCCGTAGTCGCCGCCACTGCTGCCGACGGTCACGGGCTCGATACGTTCTCTAAAGCCAATGCGATGGAGCACGTGCGCAAGGTCGCGTCCGACATCGGCGTGCGTGTGCGGGCGACGCGCGGCGAGCTGCGCGCCTCGCGCTACATAGCCGAGCAGTTCCGGCTCCTCGGCTACAACGTGTCGATACAGAAGTTCGAGGTCGACGACGGAACCTCTCGGAACGTCGTCGCCTCGTGGCCGGGCTCGCGGCGCTACGGCTTCGTCATGGGCGGCCATATGGACACGGTCCCCCGCTCGCCGGGCGCGAACGACAACGCATCTGGTGTGGCGGTGCTGCTCGAGCTGGCCCGCATCGTCGCCGGCAAAGACCCCTCCCGGTCCGTGCGCTTCGTCGCCTTCGGCTCCGAGGAGTACGGCTCCAACGGCGCCCACCACGTCGGGTCGCAGGTCTACGTGAACCGGCTGGGCGACGAGGGCCGGAGACGCCTCGGCGGGATGATCTCGGTCGACATGGTCGCCGACGGCAGGCCGCTGCTCGTAGGCAACTCCGGTATCGCCGACGACGTCGTGGCGCGCACCGTCTATCGCCGCCTCAGGGAGGGGGGCTTCGCCGTGCGCTACCACACGCTCTGCGATTGCTCGGATCACGGCCCCTTCGAGCACGCGGGGATCCCTGCGTCGTTCGCCTACAGCGGACCGGAGCCCAACTACCACGAGCCCTCGGACACCGTCTCGAACATGGACCCGGACGACCTGCTGCGGACGGGCCGTGCCCTGAGGGTCTTCGTCAAGGCGATCGACCGCGAGATGCTCGAGCGCTTCCGCCGCCACTAGCTCCGGGGCGGCCGGGACGAGCAGCCGGGGCCCCGCTCCGGCGGCGGCGGCACGGGCATCGCTGGACACGGTCGGCGAGCGCCTGAACGGCGCCGGCCTCCCTCGGCTCCGGGCGACGTCGCAGTGCTGGTCTGGCTATGGACGACGTCGCCCTCCGAACGGTCCGCTCAAACCCGTACACGCGACCGCGTCCGCTCGTTGCACGGCGGCGCGGCCGGCAGCCCCTCCGGCATGGGGGTCTGCGCCCCGGCGGGGTGATCTCTATGGGGAAGAGGAGCCGGGTCGGGTTCCGGAGGGCGCCTCGGTTTTGCGCCCGGAGCGTCCCGGCCCGGGCCTCCACCCCGGTCTGCGCGAGCGGGCCCGGAGCGGGCCAGAGGTCCGGGTTCGGAGGGGGTTCGCGGGCTAGGCTAGGTGGCGACAGCTACCGCGGAGGTGGATGGGCACCGCATGACCGGAACGATGAAGACGGCCCCGGCCCGGGACGAGGACGCCTGGGACGAACCCCAGGACGACGGCCCCCGCACGAACGTGGTGTGGGGACGGGTGCTCGTGTTCAGCTCGCTGCTGGTGGTCTCCTTCGTCTTGGGCCGAGTGACGGCCGGTGGCGGTCCTTCCGAGAGCGACCTGCAGGCGCTGAGAGCAGAGCTTCGGGAGGTCACGGCGGAGAACGAGGAGCTAGAGAACGAGCTCGCGACAACAGCCTTGCTGGAGGAGACCCAGACCCCCGCTCCGGAACCGAAGGATGACGAAGCGGCGGCTTCCGGCGGCGGAGACGAAGACGACGCGACCGATCCCGTTGGCGAGGATGAGGGACTGAGGTACAAGGTCCAGCGGGGAGACACCTTGCGCGCTATCGCCCGGACCTTCTGCGGCGACCCAGAGCTCGCCGGCGCGATCGCAGCCAAGAACAACATCAACGACCCGAAGTCGTTGACCGCCGGTCAGCTGCTGACGCTGCCGGCGGAATGCGCCGGCTAACGACCGGCTCTAGAGCCTCAGGGCCCAGAAGCCAACCGGTCCAGCTCGTGGATGGCCGCGCGAGCCTCTTCCTCCGTGGGTGGTCTCGCCCCGTATCGCTCGCGCTCGAACGCCCTTAGCGCCGCTTGCCGGTTCTCATCGTGGCGACCGCCGGTGCGCGCGATCAGCTCGGCGGCGGTCTCCGGAGGGGAGCGCCCTGCGCCGCGCCGCGACAGCGCCTCTTCCAGGCGACGGAACGCCCGCGTGACCTGCCCGGGCGCCAGCTGGTGACCTGCCGAGCCCGCGAGCGCAGGAGACCTCGGTCGCAACCGCCTCCACGCGACGAAGCCACCGATCCCGACGGTCGCGGCCAACAACAACAGCAGCGACAGCTTCAACAGCTCGCCAACTCCCGAGAGGTCTCCGAACTGTCCTCCGATGAAGCTGATGAGCGCCGCGAGGGGTATCGACGCGGCGAGGTCCTCCTCCGCCGGGGGGATGTCGAACGTCGGGTCGAACTCGTACCAGCCGACGCGGGGGAACCAGACCTCCACCCAGGTGTGGGCGTCGGAGTTCCGCACCTCGTAATAGCCGGTGAAGGGGTTGCGCCGGCCCGGCGTGTAGCCGGCTACGAAGCGAGCGGGGATCCCCAACGAGCGCAGCATCACGGCCGTGGCCGATGCGAACTGCTCGCAGAAGCCGACATCGGTGTCGAACAGGAAGTGATCGACCGCGTCCTGGCCCTCGGGTGGAACCGGCGACTCGATGTCGTAACGGTAGTTCTGCGCGAGCCAGGCCTCGATCGCCTTGACCTTGTCGTAGTCGTTGTCCGCGCCGGCGGTGATCTCTCTCGCGAGCTCCCGTGTGCGCTCGGTGACCGTTGGCGGGAGCTCGAGGTAGCGCTGGATGTTGTCCGGAACCTCGTTCGACGACAGGGCGCGAAGCTCCGCGGGGGTGGCGGCGCCGCGCGTAGAGACCACGCTATAGACGGTGTCGGAGGTGAGCGTTGCCGGCAACCGGATCCCGCCCAGCTCGTCCAAGGTGACCGCGCCGTCGTGCCAGATCGCGTCCGGCTGGCCCGCCGCGAACAAGACGCTGGGCTGCTCGGTCTCGACGTAAAAGGTCTGCGACACCGTGGAGCGGGGGCCGAGGCTGCGGAACTGCGGCGGGTACGCGTAGGGAGGGCCTCCCTGGAGCGTGACCGCCTCGGTGTTCTCTGCAGCGGTCCAGGAAACGCCGTTGTAGTCGGCGAAGAGGATCCCCTTCCACATCGCGGGAGCCGAGGCGCGCACGCGCATGACCAGCTCGTCGTTCAGGTCCCCTCGCACCCGCAGGTCGAGCTCGTCGTCGAAACCGTAGAAGGCGGCGCCGTTGGCGCGTAAGCCGGGAGCCCCTCCGCCGAACCCGGGAAAGCCGGGGTTCGAGATGTCGCCCTGCCCCGCGATCGCGCCGATGCCCGGACCGAGGTTGAACGGCAAGGCGAAGGTCCGCACGCCCGTCGGCTGCGGGATGACCAGGAACAGAAGAGCGGCGGCGAGCGCGGTCACGCCGAGAGCTTTGGCGACGTCCCACACCCCCGGCGGAGCCTGCCGCGATCGCTGCGACCGTGGTTGCTTCGGTCGAGGCGCCGCCTTCGCCGCGACGCCCTCTTGCAGCTCCGAGCGGTGGGCGAGCGCGAGCGAAGCGATCGCGAATGCGAAGTAGACGAGGAGCAACACCGCGAAGGTCATGTTCTGCGACACCGACCCCGCTGCCGCCATCAACGTCAGTGACGACCCGAGCGAGAAGCTCAGGTCCTTGCGCGCGGGGAGGTCGAAGCCGTGGAGCACCTGGACCCACAGGAACAGATCCGCAAGCGGGAACCTGACCTCGTCTAGTGTCGCGATCCCGCGCAGCTGCCCCAGGAACCGGATCAACGCGAAGATGGCAAGCACCGTCAACGCGATCTTGATGTGCCAGTTGTCCTCGGACCGCCGCACGTAGGAGACCCAGTAGGCGAACGGCAGCAGGACCAACAGCAGCGCGGCTGTCTGCCCCGAGATCGCGTTCTCCACCGCGAGCGTCAGAGCACCGACCATCACCGCCCCCAGAACGCAGGCGCGCAAGAGGATCGAGTCCTCAGGGGCCCGCGTCCGGTTCGCCTTCCGCACGATGTCCATCACGATCCGATGCACCTCGCCAGATCGTCGTCCCGCGACAGCATCCGCACCGCGGCACGCCCTCCCGGCAGCTGGTCGAACGACGTGTCTTTCAGCATCGTCCTGTCGCCGTGATCTGCCCACGTGGACGACCGCGCCCCGATCACGATCGCCCTGCACCCCGCGCTCTGGGCCGAACGCACCGCCTCGGGCACCGAAGCTGCAGCGATCCCGCTCGAGGGGCTGAACAGGACGACGGTCCCTCGCCGGCGCGAGCGACCGATCGACGCCGCCACCAGAGGTCCCAGCGGGGCGTCTATGGGTTGCGCCTGCGCGAGCCATTCGAGCAGCGAGAACCGGTCGGGATCGGCGATCCGGACGATCTCTCCGCGCGGGCCGGCGCGCAGCAGCTCCACCGGGTGGCCCGTCTGGAGCGCGTAGATGCCGATCGACGCGACCGCGCTGACGAGGGTCTCGTAAGCGGAATCCGGCGGCACTCCCACGTCCGCTCCGGCCAGCACCAGAGAGACCCGGCTCGCCACCTCTTCTTCGAACTCTCTAACCACCAGACGTCCCGCCCGCGCGGTGGAGCGCCAGTGGACCGCTCGCGGCGGATCCCCCGGCCGATACTCCCGCACGCCGATGAACTCCTCGCCGGCTCCCGTACGAGCGCGCTCGTGCAGCACATCCGCGGGGTAAGACGACGGCTCGAGGATGGGAAAGGACTTGAGCTCCACCCACCGAGGCACTACGACGAGGTCGGACGCGACGTCGATCGTCCTCGTAGACCTCAGGAACCCGAACGGCGCCCCGGTGGTCAGGGTTACCGCTGCGGCGCTGAACACGCCGCGCCGACGGGCGCTCTTCACCAGCTCGACGTGGGCCTCTTCACCGGGCTTCAGGCGCTCCACGAGAACCGCGGAGTGGTCGAACGCGCCGAAGCTGTCTGAGAGACGAAACAGTGGGAGCGGTCTCGCGCCGCCGTTCGACGCGCGGAGCCCGACGCGCATGTCGTCTCCGACGCGGCCCCTTCTCGGAACCGTCCTGACAACCTCCGCGTTCTTCAGGTGGTGGCGCATGAAGAGCGAACCGAACACGAGACCCAGCACGCCCGCCGCGATCACGAAGAGCCACGATGCCTGCGCGGTCGACCCGGCGATGAACAGGAGCCCCGCGATCAGCGCGACGGTCAAGGCTCTCCTGGTTAGCCTCCGCTTCACGAGCTCACGGACGTGGTGGGTACGTGCGTCTTTGCCACCACCTCTTTGATCACCTCGGTCGTGCGCCCGGGGTCGAGGCGCATGCCTGCCACGGGTACGACTCGATGCGCCAGAGCAGGTACGGCAAGGGTCTTCACGTCATCGGGAACGACGAAGTCGCGCCCGTCGATCAACGCCCTTGCCTGCGCGCAGCGGACCAACGAGATGGAGGCGCGAGGGCTGGCGCCGAGCTCGAGCTCGGGGTGTGTCCGGGTCGCTGCGGTGATGCTGAGGGCGTAATCGAGAACCGCGGTGGACACGTGGGTGTCCCGGACCACCCGTCGGACCCCGACGACCTCGTCCGGATCCAGGACCGCCTCCAGGTCGTCGATTGGGTGCGAGTGGAGCTGGGCCCTCACGATGTCGCGCTCGGCGCTCTCGCTCGCGTAGCCCAACGCCATCGCGATCGCGAACCGGTCGAGCTGACCCTCCGGAAGCGGGTAGGTCCCGTGATGCTCCAACGGGTTCTGGGTCGCCACCACGAACAGCGGGTCGGGCAGCGGGTGCCTAACGCCGTCGACCGTGACAGCGCTCTCATCCATCGCCTCCAGCAGCGCCGATTGGGTGCGCGGTGTCGTTCTGTTCACCTCATCCACCAGCACGACGTGCGCGAAGACGGGGCCGGGGATGAACTCGAAGCGCTGGTGGGCCTGGTTGTAGACCGAGGTTCCGGTCACGTCGGTAGGCAACAGGTCGGGCGTCGCCTGGATCCGCTTGAAGGTTCCGCGGATCGAGCGCGCCAGGGACCGCCCCAGCATCGTCTTGCCGACGCCCGGGACGTCCTCGATCAGGAGGTGCCCGCCGGCGAAGAGCGCCGTGGCCGCCGCCTCGATCGGCTTGTGCTTTCCCCTGATCACCCTCTCGACGTTGTCGATCAGGAGACGAGCGGCCTTGGTGGCCGCGGCGTGGTCCATAGGAAGATTGTGGCACCTTCTAGAACATGGAGGAGCACGCGGACGCAGGGTTCCAGATCCTCGAGCACACAGCCGACGTCGGCGTCCGAAGCTGGGGGCCCTCCGTCGAAGAAGCCTTCGCGCAAGCGACCCTCGGATTCCTCGACATCGTCGGTGCATGGCAGCCCGATCCCACCGGCGAGACCCGGCGCGAGGAGATCACGCTCGAGGGCCGCGACTTGGGCGCGCTGCTGGTCGATTGGCTCGGAGAGGTCCTCTACCTGCAGGACGCGCACGACGTCGTGATCAGCGGCTTCGAGGTGACGCAGGTGGACGACCGCCGAGCCGCGGGCTGGGTGGAGGTCGCGCCGCGGCCGCAAGAGATCGAGGGCACCGCGGTCAAGGCCGTGACGTACCACCAGCTGTCGGTGGAACGGGTTGACAGCCGGTGGGTCGCCACCGTCTATCTCGACATCTAGGGGGTAGGACCGGGTCATGGAACCGATCGAGGTCGCGCCGTATCAGTGGGAGATCCCGCGGGGTTACGTCGAGGGGATGCGGGTCCCGGCGCGGATCTTCGCCTCCCGGACACTGCTCGACAAGGCGCTGGAGGACCGGGCCGCGCAGCAGATCGCGAACGTCGCGACGCTTCCCGGCATCGTGGGCGCCGCTCTGGCCATGCCCGACATCCACTGGGGCTACGGCTTTCCCATCGGGGGCGTGGCGGCCACGGACGCCGACGCCGGGGGCGCGGTGTCTCCGGGCGGCGTCGGCTTCGACATCGGGTGCGGCGTAAGGCTGGTGCGCACGGACCTGTCGTGGGAGCCGCAGGTGAAGCCGCGCATCAAGGAACTGGTCTCGATGCTGGGCAAGCGCGTGCCCCGCGGTGTCGGAGGCAAAGGCCGCATGAGCTTGAGCGGCCGGGAAGTGGACAGGGTGCTGACCGAAGGCGTGCGCTTCCCGCTCTCGAAGGGCGTCGGGTGGGAAGATGACCTGGCCAACGTCGAAGACATCGGCACGATCGCGGGCGCGGACCCTGAGCAGGTCTCGGATCGCGCTAAAGAGCGCGGCGCCCCGCAGCTGGGCAGCCTCGGCGCGGGCAATCACTTCCTGGAGGTCCAGGTGGTGGACCGGATCCACCACGACGGCGCGGCGCAGGCCATGGACCTGTTCGAGGGACAGGTCGTAGTCATGATCCACTCCGGCTCCCGTGGCATGGGGCACCAGACGTGCCAGGAGTACGTGCGCCAGATAGACCGGGTGATGCCGGAGCTGGGCATCGAGGTGCCGGATCGGCAGCTTGGCTGCGCGCCGATCGGGCACAAGATCGCCGACGGCTACCTGGGTGCGATGGCGGCCGCCGGGAACTACGCGAAGGCGAACCGGCATCTGCTGACGGACGCGGCGAGGGAGGCGTTCATGCACACCTTCCGCCGTCCGGCCAGGGATCTGGGGATGAGCGTCGTCTACGACGTCTCGCACAACCTGGCGAAGATCGAGGAGTACGAGGTCGACGGCCGCACCCGCAGGTTGTGCGTTCACCGCAAGGGCGCAACGCGCGCCTTCGGCCCCCAGCACCCCGAGCTCCCGGATCGGTACAAGCCGATAGGACAGCCGGTGATCATCCCCGGCAGCATGGGGACCGCGTCTTACATGCTGGTCGGAACGGACGGCGCGCGCCGGCAGTCCTTCTCCTCCACATGCCACGGAGCCGGCCGGGCGATGAGCCGCACCGCCGCGAAGAAACAGATGAGCGGCGCAGACCTGAAGAGAGAGCTAGAGGACAAAGGCGTCACGCTGGCCGCGTCCCAATGGAAGCTGCTATCCGAGGAGGCGCCGTACGCGTACAAGGACGTCTCCGAGGTCGTCGCCACCTGCGAGGGCGCGGGCATCTCGCAGGTGGTCGCGCGGATGCGACCCGTCGGCGTGGTGAAGGGCTAGCGCCGGCTAAGCCGTTAGCAGCTGGTGACGGCCTTCAGCGCGTTGACCCGCCCGTAACCGTAGATCGAGTCGCGTCCCGGCGTGCCGAGGTCATCGGTGGTGCCGAGGATGCACGAGATGATCTGGCTGTTAGACAGGCCCTTTCCGGCCAGCAGCCCGGCCACTCCGGAGACGAACGGCGTCGCCATCGAGGTGCCCGAGAGGCCTTCGTAGCCCGCCTCGTCCGAGCAATAGGTGCGCTCCGTGCGCAGATAGGTCGAGAAGATGTCTCCGGCGCAGGTCAACCCCTCTCCTCCCGGCGCCACGAGGTAGTTCTTCATCTGGGTGGCGTCGCCATTCGAGTACCAGGAGCGCAGGTCGTTGCGGTCCGTGGCGCCGACGCAGAGGACGCCCGAAGCCGCCGAGGGCTCGGCACACACCGGCGCGCCGTCATTGCCGGCGGCGATGACTACAACCGAGCCCATCGAGTTCGCGTGCGCGATCGCGTCGTGAACCGGGTCGAGTCCTCCCACCAGGTTGACGACCTCGCCGAGTCCCGTGAGGAACCCGAGCGACAGGTTGATGACGTCCGCCCCGTGGTCCGCGGCGTAGCGGATGCCGGCCGCGACCTCGTCGGTGCTGCCGGAGCCCTCCGCGTCGAGGACCCGAACCGGCAGGATCTGTGCGCCGGGGGCGGTGCCGGCGACGCCGATGCCGTTGCCGGTAAGAGCGGCGGCGATGCCGGCGACGTGCGTGCCGTGACCGTTCTCGTCCTGGGCACCGTCCTGCGTGCAGGTCCTGGCGCCGTTCTTACCCGGTGCCTTCTTGCATTCGCCGTCCGGCTCCGAGAAGTCGGCATCCGAGTTGTTGATGATCTTCGAGGAGAGATCTTCATGGCCGAGGTCGACCCCGGTGTCGACGATCGCGATGATCGCGCCGGTCCCATCCGCGGCCGCCCAGGCTTGGTCGGCCTGGATCTTCTGGAGGCCCCACTGCTTGCCGAAGTACGGGTCGTTCGACGCTCCAGACGCAGGCCCGGCGGCGACGACGGTAGCTAGTGCTGCAGCGGCCAGAGCTCCAGTGAGCTTTCGCAAGTGGTCCTCCTGTAGGCAGGCTGGGCGGCGATGCCCTCGGTCAAGAGGGTTAACCGCCCGGGGTGTCTTTTCCTTCCGATAACTGCAGAAATGTGGTGCTGCACCCCGGACCGTCAGGTGCGCTGGCAGCGGGGGCAGTAGGTCGTCCCCCGGCCCCCCAGCACGACCTTCCGCATCGGCGTGGAGCAGCGAGGGCAGGGCTTGCCCTGCTGCCCATAAGCCACCAGGAACGAGGCATTGCGCCCGCTCTCGCCGTTGACCATCTGGTAGTCGCTGAAGGTCGTCCCCTCGCGCTCGATCGCCCCCGCGAGCACGGACCGGATGGCCGCATGCAGCTCGAGCGCCCTGCGCTTACCCACCTTCCTGCTGGCGGGGTGGATCCGGGCGAGCCACAGCGCCTCGTCCGCGTAGATGTTGCCGACGCCCGCCACCGGACGCTGCGAGAGGAGGAAGGGCTTCACGGGACTGTTCGTTCGCTGGAGCTCCCACGCGAAGACCTCGGGGTCGAACTCGTCGCTAAGCGGCTCCGGCCCGATCATCGCGAGCATCGGGATGGCGTCGTAGATGCCGGCTTCGACCACCGCGATCCGGCCGAAACGGCGCACGTCCCTGAAGCACAGCGTCCGCCCGTCGTCGAGCTCCAGGCGCGCCCGGACGTGCGGGTCGTCCAGGTCGAAGCGGAAAGCGCCGGTCATGCCGAGGTGCATCACCAGCTCGAGCCCCCCATCGAGCGGCGCGATCAGGAACTTGCCGCGGCGGTCCACCCGCTCGACCGTCCGCCCCGCCGCCAGCTCCACCTGGTGGAACTCGCGCGGCATCGTCGGGATCGGATCGGCCCACGCGCGGAGCACGCGCCGCCCCCGCAGCTCCGGGTCGAGCTGCCGCCGCACCGACTCGACCTCGGGCAGCTCGGGCATGGCTTTAGGTTAAGTCGATGGCCCAACACGAGATCGACCCCGACGCGCTCCCCTACGCGCTGGACAAGTTGCCGCGCAAACCCGACGTGGGAGCCGAGGGCTTCTTCGCGCTCGATCTGCGAGCGGGTCGCGTGATCGCGGTGGAGGAGTTCCCGGAGGCCCGCAGCCCGTCTTGGAAGGTGACGGTGGACTTCGGCCCCCTCGCCGGTGAGCTGCGAACCAGCGCCAAGATCACCAACTACACCCGGGACGAGCTCCAGGGGCGGATGGTAGTGGGGGCGATCAACCTCGGCACGCGACGCATCGCCGGGTTCAAGAGCGAGTTCTTGATCCTGGGCGCTCTCGATCCGGACGGAACCGTGCGCCTGCTGCAACTGGAACAAGAGGTGCGGCCGGGCTCGCCGATCGCGTGAGCCCGGCCGCTTCCTCTGTGAAGCGCGTCGCTGCTAGCTGTTGACCCTCTGCACTACGCCGCAGGCGAAGCGAGCACCTGCATCGCCCGTGGCCTTCGTCAGCGCGTCGGGCCCGAACGTGTAGTCAGAGGCGGTCTCCGAGTGCGAGTGGTAGCGCTCCTCGCCGGTCGTGGTGGTGGCGGGAATGTGCGCCAGGTTGTCGGGACCCGCGTGCATGATCACGGCGCTTCCATCGGCGTCCATCAGATCGCGGTTCTTGAAGCGATCCGTCTTGAACCGAAGGACTCCGGTGCCGTCGGCCGTCACCAGCAGCGGAGGCATGTCACCCGCGTGCGCACCGTGGGTAGTCGTGCCGGGGTTGTAGTGGCCGCCCGCGGTGAAGAAGGGAACGGCAGCGCCCGAGGTGTCTTGTGCATTCGGGTCGCACTGACCCGTGGTGTGGACGTGGAACCCATGGAAGCCCGGCGTCAAACCGGCGGCCGTCGCCCGCACAAGCACCTTTCCATCGTCCGTCGGAATGAACCGGACCTTGCCGACCGTGGCTCCGCTGGTGTTCTTCATGTCTGCCACCAGACCCCTCGGGGCCCGCGCTACCGCCGCGCCGCCGCTGACCAGCGCGGCCGCGACCAGCGTCGCCAGCCCAACCACCAGCACCGTTCCTCTTGCCTTGTACATCGTGCGCATCCACGTCTCCCTTCAATCCATCTGCTTCCCTGACATCAACCACCATCTCCCGACCGGCCGCTACGCGCAACGGTGTGACCACCACGATCTACGGTGCGGTTAGCACCAGCACCGAGCGGTCAGCCCTGCTCCGACAGGAACAGCAGGACGGCCTTCACCCTTCGGTGCACGTCCTTCTCCCCCGACAGCTGCAGCTTGGAGAAGATCGAGTTGATGTGCTTCTCCACCGCCCGCTCGGTGAGGAACAACCCGCCCGCGATAGCGGCGTTCGTCTTCCCCTGCGCCATCTCGCCCAGGATCTCTTTCTCGCGCGGCGTGAGCGTGGTGATGGGCGAGGCGGCGGCGCGCGACCGCGCCGTTACCAGAGCTTCCACGACCTTCGGGTCGATCACCGAACCGCCGGCAGACACCGCCCGGATGGCGCCCACCAGCTGATCCAGATCCGATACACGCTCTTTCAACAGGTAGGCGCGGCCCTCGGATCCCCGCTCCAGCAGCGCCAGGGCGTACTCCGCCTCGTCGTGCTGGCTCAACACGACGACGCCGACATCGGGTGCGCTGTCGCGGAAGCGCGCAGCCGCCCGGATCCCCTCGTCGGAGTCGGTCGGCGGCATGCGGATATCGGTAAGCACGACCTGAGGGGGCTCCTTCTCGACCGCCGCCACCAGGGAGTCGAAGTCGTCGCACGTCTCGACGATGTCGATCTCGGGGTGCTCTTCCAGGAGCCTGACGATCCCCTCGCGCACGAGGTAGTTGTCCTCGGCCAGAACGACTTTGATCACGGCTGCTGAGGATATGAGGGTGCGCACAGGCAAGACAGTGGTGCTAGCACGAGCTTCCGCCCGGTGGTCGTCACCCCTTTCAACTCACACCTCCGCAGAGGACAATCGCCCTCGTGGATAGGAAAACCGCAAGCATCCTGTTCTTCGGCCTCTTCGCGCTCGCCCTCCTAAGCGCGTGGGCGTGGCTCATCCTGGGGGCGCTCCCCCTGCTCGCCGCCATGGCGGAGTCCATCCATGACGGCCTGCACCGTCGCGGCGCGGGCGTCGACGTCGCAGGCGAGGTAGCTCGCAACGCTGCGCAGGCGGCACACGGGGTGCAGGTGTCCATGCAGTCGCTGTTCGACTACCTGTTCAGTTTCTTCAACCTCGGGCTCGCGATCTTCTTGCTCAAGCTGCGCCCGTACGACAGGACGGCGCGGTTGCTGTCGCTCGGCATGGTCGGAACCGCGCTCGCGTTCAACCTCCAGGGTCACGACGCCCAGCAGGTGGTGCCCGTCTCGTGGCTCGGCGTCGTTGCGGCCGGACACGTGATAGTCCACGTCGCCTCGGGACTCTGCTACATGTTCGCCCTGTTGCTCTTCCCGCACGGGCGGATCGCCGCTACTCGCAAAAAGGCACTACTCCGGTTGCCCCTGCTGATCCCCCTCGCGCTGTTCTTCACGATGGTCTCCCTGTTCTCGGTCGACGACCACACGCTAGGTCTAGTGCTCGTCTACGGCATCTTCATCCCGGTCGCCGGCATCGCCGCGCAAGGAGTGCGGTTCTTCACGGCCCGCGACCACGAGCAGCGTCAGCAATCAAAGGTCCTCCTCTTCGCGCTCTTGGTCTCGATCGCGGTCGCGTTGCCGCTGGTCCTCCTCACGCAGACGCCGACCGCGGGGGCTCAAAGAACCGTCGAGTACGAGGTCACCGCCCCAGGCCCCGGCACGTATTTCTTCCGCTGCGACCCGCACCCCGAAGACATGACCGGAGTCGTGACGGTGGTCCAACCTCAGCCAGGGACCGATAACTCCGTCGTCGAGATCGCCGCCCAGGACAGCAGGTTCGACAAACCGGTTCTGACGCTGGAGGCGGACGAGCGCAGCGTGATCTCCTTCACGAACAAGGACGGGGACCTACACAACGTCGCGATCTACGAGACGGCCGCGGCGGAGAAACCGATATTCATCGGACAGGAGTTCTCGGGTCACCAGACCGCCGCTGTTGCGTTCCGCGTGTTCCGCGTCGTCTTCGCGGTGATCCCGATCGCGCTGTTCGTCGGCCTGATCCGCTTCCGCCTGTGGGACATCGACCGCGTGATGAACAGGACGTTGGTCTACGGCGCCGTGCTGGGGATCATCACGCTCGTCTACCTGGCGGCGGTGGTCGGGATCGAGACGACGATCGGTGCGGGAAGGCGGCTGAACCTGGCCGTGTCGGTGGCGGTTACGGTCGCGCTCGCCGCGGCCTTCCAGCCGCTGAGAGACCGCGCTCGCAAAGTAGCCAACCGGATCGTCTACGGAAAGCGCGCCACACCGTACGAGGTGTTGAGCGAGCTTTCGGAACGCGTCGGGAACGCGTACGCGGCGGAAGATGCGATCCCTCAGATGGCCCGCGCCCTGGCCGAGGGAACGGCAGCGCGCTCGGCAGGAGTGTGGCTGCGGGTCGGTGATCGGCTGGTGCTATCGGCGTCGTGGCCCGAACCCGCAGGAGACGCGACGCCCGTTCCGTTGAACGGGTCGCAACTTCCCGAGTTCACGGGCGCTTCTCGTGCGGTGGCGGTTTCCCATCAAGGAGAACTGCTGGGAGCCCTCACGATCGACACGACGCCTGGGCAGCCGCCAACCCCGATCGAGGAACGGCTGCTCCAGGACATCGCCGCGCAGGCGGGGCTGCTGCTGCGCAACGCGCAGCTGACCGCTGAGCTCCACGCTCGGCTGGAACAACTGCGAGAGTCGCGGCAACGGATCGTGGCCGCACAGGACGCCGAACGGCGCCGCCTCGAGCGCAATATCCACGACGGTGCGCAGCAACACCTGGTCGCACTGTCGATGAAGCTGCGCCTGGCGCAGGACTTGGCGGACCGCGACCCGGCAAGGGCTCGGGCGCTGCTGGAGGAGCTCCAGGGCGATACGAGCAGCGCACTGCAGACGCTGAGGGACCTGGCCCGAGGCATCTACCCGCCGGTGCTTGCGGACAAGGGCCTCGTGCAGGCACTCGAGGCACACGCGCGGCGGTGTCCCGTAGAGGTCACCGTGTCTGAGGACGGCGTGGGACGACACGGCAGCGATGTGGAAGCGGCCGTTTACTTCTTCTGCCTGGAGGCGATCCAGAACGCGATCAAGCACGTGGGCCGCGGCCCGATCGAGGTCACCCTTCACCAAAGTGAGGGAACGCTTCACGTCGCGGTGCGCGACCCCGGACCTGGGTTCGATGTGTCGACGAGGAGCTACGGGACCGGCATCCAGAACATGTCCGACCGCCTCGCGGCGCTCGGCGGCCACCTGTCGGTCACCTCTTCGCCCACCGGCCCGACGGTCGTGGAGGGCAGCGTCCCCATCGCAGACGAGCAGGTCTCCTCCAGGTCACAGGTGCAGGCCACACCCAACTAGAGGTACCTGCGCCCTCGCCGCCGCCCTCACCTCTCTCTAACGTGGGGTCATCATCCAGACAGTGTGAGGAGGAGCCGTGACACACATCGCAGCACGTTGGGGAGGTACGGCGGCGATCGTCGCCGGGGTCGCATGGTTCGTCGGATTGAGCTACATGACGCTGGACGAGCTCGAGTACCAGGGGTGGATCGCGAGCAGCCCGATGCCCGATGCACTGGGCATGGGCGCCTACATCGTCGCGGGCATCGCGCTGGCCTTGGCGCTCATCTCGCTTCGCCCTCTGCTCCAGGGCCCAGGCGCGGGGGTGGGGCGGGGTATCGCCACTGCGGGCGCCGCTCTCGCGTTGATCCCGCTATGGCCGGCGACGTTCCTGGCACCCGTCCTAGCCGGGATCGGGCTGTTCGTGCTCGCCCTCGCCTCGTTGCGCTCGGATGACTTCAAGACCGGCGGATCCCGCGTGCACGCGTATGGCCTGCCGGGCGCCGTGCTGACAGGGATAACGCTCGGAGCTGTGGGGGTCACCAGCCCCGCTTTGCCGCTGCTGTACGCAGCGGCGCTGACAGGCGGCCTCATCTGGATCGGCATCGACATGAACGCGGTGCGGAAGGGTCAGCCGGAGGCGATCGGAGCGATGGCATGAACGTGATCGAGATAGAGGGTCTGCGCAAGGAATACCGCCGCTTGCGTGGCGGCCGCACCCTCGCCGTCGACGGGCTCGACCTGGCGGTCGGCGCGGGCGGAGTGTTCGGCTTCCTCGGGCCCAACGGCTCCGGAAAGACGACGACGATCCGGTGCCTGCTCGCGCTGGGCCGTCCGACCGAGGGCACCTGCCGCGTCTTCGGGCGGGACTCGCAGACGGAGCTGCACGACGTGATCACCAAGATCGGCTCGATCGTGGAGGCACCGGCGCTGTTCCCGACGTTCTCAGGCCGGCGCAATCTCGAGCTGCTCGGGCGGCTGTACGACATCCCCCGCACCCGCGTCGACCAGGTGTTGGAGACGGTGGACCTTGTGGGGCGCGATCGCGATCTGGTCAAGACGTACTCGCTGGGCATGCGCCAGCGGTTGGCGATCGGCGCGGCTCTGTTGAAGGACCCGCAGCTCTTGATCCTGGACGAGCCGGCGAACGGGCTGGACCCCGCGGGTATCCGCGAGGTTCGCGATCTGCTGCGGCGCTTGGCTGCCGAGGGGCGGACGATATTTGTCTCGAGCCACCTTCTCAGTGAGGTCCAGCAGGTTTGCGACCAGGTCGCGATCCTGTCCCGCGGTCGCTGTGTCGCCGCGGGCCCCGTTGACGAGGTTCTGTCGCAGGGGCGCGCGGGTGGCGTTCTGGTCCGCGTCGGCGACGCGCAGCGCGCGGTTGTCGCGTTGCAGGCGTCTGGTTTCACCGCCACGCTGGCGGGCGAGCTGGTGCGGGTCGAGATCGACGCCGCCGATGCGGCGCGGGTCTCCGAGGCCCTGGCGCGACGTGGGCTTTATCCGAGCGAGCTCCGTCCCGACGCCATCGATCTGGAGACGGTGTTCTTGCAGCTCACCGAGAGCGAGAAGAAGGAGGCCGCGGCATGATGAGGTCGATCGAGGTGGAGCTCCGCAGGTTGCTGGCGCGCCGCCTGTTCCGGGTGGTGACGCTGTTGGTGGTGATCGGCTTCACGATCGCCGGGGTCTTGACGTTCGTCAACTCGTCTAATGATCCGGCGCTGGTGGCTGCTGCAGAGGCAGAGCGACAGGCGCAGGTCGAACAGTGCGTCACAGGCTTCGAACGCGGTCACGGAGGACCAGGAAAGCCGGCGCCGGGCGACGCGCGCTCCTTCTGCGAAGAGAACGTGTGGGTCGAGAAGCCTGGCTTCACCTACACCGAGGTCAACTGGATCCTGATGACGATGGGTATCCCGATGATCATGCTGGCGTGGCTCGTAGGAGCCTCTTTCATGGGGGCTGAATGGAGCAACCGGACGATCACCTCGCTCCTCACGTGGGAGCCCCGGCGCCTGCGGGTGCTGGGCGCCAAGATCATCGCTCTCGCGCTCGTCGCCTTTCTGTGGATCGTGGCGCTGCAGGGTTACCTCGCGGCGGTGTTGTACCCCTCGGGACACTTCAGGGGCAGCACCGCGGGGATGGACGCGGCCTTCTGGAGCGACCTCGCCGGCGTCACACTGCGCGTGGGGATCGTCGCGGTGGTGGCGGCCCTGATGGGGTTCTCGCTCGCCACCGCGGGCCGCAACACCGCGGCTGCCCTCGGGGTGGGTTTCGCCCACCTGGCCATAGTCGAGGGCCTCATCCGGGCGTTCCGCCCTTCGTGGATGGACTGGCTGATAGGCGACAACCTGGGGCTTTTCCTAGTGGGGGCCGAGGACGTCAATCACCTGGGCCACTCGCAGACGGCGGCCGGAGCGCTTCTGGTGGCATACGGCCTGGTGCTGGTGGTGGCCGCGGCTGCCATCTTCCGGCGGCGAGAGGTGGCGTAGCGGCAGAGTTCGTAGAGGGTTCAAGAACCGTTCCAGAGGAGAAGCTTCCGGGGTGGAGAACCGTGCGTACATGCGATATCTGCGCGCCCTCGCCCCGCTCCTCTTGATCCTGACGGCCGCGCCGGCCACCGCGAACGCGGCGGCACCGGCGGCCTGTCCCGAGGAGGCGCTCGGTCCCGAGAAGGCCTCTTTCACGGGGACCTTCACCGAGGACCAAGAGGGCTCCTACGTGCTGGTCCCGTTCCGGGTCCCCGACGGCGCGACCCGCGTCGGCGTCAAGATCTGCTACGACCAGCCGCAGTCGCCGACCTCGTCTCAGCTCAAGCACACCCTGGACCTCGGCGTCTACCAGGCCAGGGGCGCGGACGGCTTCTTCGACGAGGACGAGTTCCGCGGCTGGGGAGGCTCTAGCCGCCCCAGCGTTCTGATCACGCCCGAGCAAGCCACCGTCGGCTTCAAGCCGGGCGCGATCCCGCCGGGCGAATGGGCGGCCGAGATCGGCGTCGCGGCGGTCGCCGGTCCCCTCGAGGGCGATCCCGACGGCGTCTCGTGGCGAGTAGAGGTCTTCACGGGCTCCGACCCGGCCGACACGGATCAGCCGTGGTCGCCGACCGCCTACGACACCACGCCGGCGCGGACCGAGGCCGGTTGGTACAAGGGCGACTTCCACGTCCACGCGGAGCACTCGTCTCCCAAGGACGCCTCGATGGCGGAGACCTTCAGGTATGCCTTCAAAGACGCGGGCTTGGACTTCATCACGCTCTCTGACTACGTCACCGATCGGCACTGGGACGAGATCGGCCGGTTCCAGTCCGACTACCCGAACAACGTCATCATGAGAAGCGCCGAGGTCATCACCTATCGCGGCCACATCAACAACCACGCGAGTGCGACCTACGTCGACTACCGGACCGGGCCGATCTACGAGTGGCGCGACGGGGCGCTGAGAGAGGTGCGCAAGGCGCAACCCGCGAGCCGCATCTTCGATGACATCCACGCGGGCGGCGGCTTCACGCAGGTGAACCACCCCACGATCTTCCCGGCGCTCGTCCCGGGCTTCGGCAACCTGTGTCGCGGTTGCTCGTGGGAGTACTCCGACCAAGAGACGCAGTGGGACAAGGTCGACGCCTTCGAGGTCCAGACGGGTCCCTCGGGTACGTCGCAGCCGCACGGTCACGAGTTCGGCCCGAACCCGTTCACGCCGCTGGCGATCCAGTGGTGGGACGAGCTGCGCGCCGAGGGCCACCGGATCACCGCGGTCGGCTCTAGCGACTCGCACCACGCCGGCGGTGGCAACGGGACGACGCAGTCACCGATCGGCGAGGCCACGACGGTCGTGTACGCGGAGGAGCTGTCGGAACACGGGATCCAGGAAGCCGTCGAGGCCGGCCACGCGTACGTGAAGTTCTTCTCGCCGGACGGCCCCGACCTCCGCTTCGAGGCGCGCGCCTTGGAGGGACCCGGCAACGGGAAGGGCAAGGGAAGGCCGCAGGCGATCATGGGCGACGTTCTGCCGGTGGGATCCGCGCATTTCAAGGCCACCGTTCTGGGGGCCGCGCCCTCGCCCGAGCCGCGCACGTTGCTGGTCTTCAAAGACGGCGGCGTCTACCGGAGCGTCCCGGTGACGAGCAACGAGTTCACGTTCGAGTTCGACGCCGCGGAGCCCGGCAACTATCGCCTCCAGCTCCAGCGCGGGTCCGCGTTCGAGGCGCTGACGAACCCGATCACGCTCCGCCCCCGCGCCACCGTCGCTGACGGACTGAGTCTCCTCTCGCTTTAGCAGAACCCGCACGCACCCGCCGCGGGAGCAACTGTCCGCAGCGTCATCGGGTCGCGCTCGCAGCGTTCAGAATGGGAGGCCCCGCTCTCCGAGCATCGGAGACGTCGCTTCTTTCGGAGGTAGCTCGCCCGGTGGCAACCGCGCTCGATCGCACGTTCGCGTCGCTGCGCGTCCCGAACTACCGGAAGTTCTTCGCGGGTCAAGTCGTCTCGTGGACCGGGACGTGGGTGCAGTGGGTGGCACAAGCGTGGCTCGTGCTCCAGATCACGGACAGCGCGCTCGGGCTCGGGCTCGTCACCGCGCTGCAGTGGCTGCCGGTGCTCCTGTTCGGCGCCTGGGCAGGGGTGATCGTCGACCGCTTCGAGAAGCGTCGACTGCTGATCTTCACGAACGTGACCAGCGGCCTCCTGTCGCTGGTCCTCGGCGTCGTCACCGTGGCGGGCGCGGTCAGCCTCTGGTTCGTGGTTCTGATCGCCCTGTTGCTCGGACTCGTGACGGCGCTCGACAACCCCGCGCGCCAGACCTTCACGATGGAGATGGTCGGCCGCGACCGGCTCGCCAACGCGGTCAGCCTCAACACCGCGACCTTCACCACGGCTCGCGTCATGGGCCCCGCGCTGGCCGGGTTCTTGATCGCCGGCGTCGGCATCGGCGAGTGCTTCCTGCTGAACGCGCTCTCGGTGGTGCCCGTCACGCTCGCGTTGCTCTCGATGAACAAGCAGGAGCTCGACCCGACGGCGATCGTCGAGCAGAGCAAGGGCCAATTGCGAGAGGGGCTGCGCTACGTCGCGCACCACCCCGTGCTCAAGCCGCTGCTGATCATGATGGCGGTGATCGGGACGCTCCAGTACAACTTCCAGGTCGTCTTGCCCCTGCTCGCCAAACACACCTTCGGCGGGGACGCCAAGACCTTCGGGCTCATGGGGGCGATCTTGGGCATCGGGATGTTCACGGGATCACTCACCTCGGCGACCTTCGGCCGCTCCTCTCGAGGGGTGCTGGTCGGTGCGGGCTTCGCGCTGGGCTCGATGTCGTTGTTGCTGTCGCTGGCGCCGAACCTCGTGGTCGCGATGCCCCTGATGATCCCGCTGGGAGCCGCTTCGATGTGGTTCATCGCGACGATGAACTCCACCCTGCAGCTGAGCTCTTCCGACGCGATGCGCGGCCGCGTGATGGCGCTGTACTTCGTGCTGTTCCTGGGCTCGACACCGATCGGCGCGCCGATCATCGGGTTCGTGGCCGAGACCTTCAGCCCTCGCGCCGCGCTGGCGCTGGGAGCGTCCGCATCGATCTGCGCCTGTATCTACGGCTTGCGGCGCCTGCCCTGGCTGGAGGGGCACGGCGCGACGGGCGACGCGGAGACATCGGAGGGCGAGGAGCCCGTCCTGCAAGCAGGCTGATCTCCCAGCCGCCCGCAGCCTGTCGCAGCGCCCGCGTAGGGTGAGACGAGTGAAGACGGCGCACATATTCGAGGGGCTGAACGACGAGCAAGCACGTGCCGTCGGTGCGGTGACCGGGCCGCTGTGCATCCTCGCGGGGGCCGGGTCCGGCAAGACCACCACGATCACCAGACGGATAGCGAACCAGGTCGCCACCGGCGCGTTCGCGCCCGGCGCGATCCTGGCCGTGACCTTCACCGATCGCGCCGCGGGTGAGATGCGGGAGCGACTGCAGAGACTCGGAGCGGACGGCGTGCGAGCGCGCACCTTCCACGCCGCGGCACTCGCGCAGCTGCGTTATTTCTCCAGCGACACACCGCCACAGATCCTTCCGTCGAAGGGGATCGCGTTGCGCCAGATCGCGAACACGCTCCCCAAGCCGTACCGCTTCCGACCCGCCGCAGACCTGGCGACCGAGATCGAGTGGGCGAAGAACCGCCGCATCGGTGTCAACGCCTACCCGACGTCGCTGGGCGCCCACGAGCCGCCGATACCCGTCGACCTCATGGCGTCCGTCTACAAGCGCTACGAGGGCGGCAAGCGCGAGCGCAACCTGATCGACTTCGAAGACCTGCTCGAGCTCACGATCCAGATGTTCCAGAGGGACTCGTGGGTGCGCGAGCAATTCGCGGCGAAGTACCGCGCGTTCACAGTCGACGAGTACCAGGACGTCAACCTCCTGCAGGAGACGCTGCTGCGCCACTGGGTCGGCGACGGGGACAACCTGTGCGTGGTGGGTGACGACTACCAGTCGATCTACGGGTTCACCGGCGCGACCGCGGACTACCTGCTGGAGATGCCGAAGCGTTTCGTGAACACCACCGTCGTCCGGCTGGAGACGAACTATCGCTCCACGCCGCAGGTGCTCGAGATGGCCAACCGGCTGGTGCCCAAGCTCGGCGGCGCCGAGAAGGTGCTTCAAGCCGTGCGACCCGCGGGCCCGGAGCCCGCGCTTCGACGGTTCGGTGACCCCCACGCCGAGCTGCGTTTCATCGTCGAGCGGATACAGCAACTGCATGACGAGGGCCTCGCTCTGGAAGACATCGCGATCCTGTACCGGGCGAACTTCCGCTCGGAGGATCACGAGGAGGCGCTGGCGGCCGCCGGGATCCCCTACCAGGTCACCGACGGCGCCTTCCTGTCCCGGACCAGTGCCCGCCAGATGCTCGCCGCCCTCAAACGCTCCCGATCGACCGACGTCGCGGCAGAGGTGCTCAAGATCGCCCGGCGCGCTGGCTACGTCGACGAGCCGGGAGACGATCTCGGCGCCCAAGAGCTGACGCGCCAGAACGACCTCGCGCGTCTCGTGCGCCTGGCGGAAGAGTTCGACGACGGGGTCCGCAGCGCCACGGAGTTCGTGGCGGACGTCGAGCAGCGGTTCGCCGGGGCCGGACAGGGCCGCGGCGTCAACCTACTGACGTATCACCGCGCCAAGGGACTCGAGTACGAAGCGGTCTTCCTGCCGCGCATCGAAGAGGGCGAGCTGCCGTTCAAAAGGGCGCGCACCGACGACGCCATCGCGGAGGAGAGACGTCTTTTCTACGTCGGGCTCACGCGGGCGAAGACGCACCTCGCGGCGACGTGGGTGAACGACGGCCGTCGCAAAGGAAGCTCGTTCCTCGCCGAGCTGATGGATCGAGGCCGCGCGTCGCGCAGCGGCGGCAAGGTCGTCCCGCCGGCGGAGACGATCGCGGCGGAGGTGGGCCTGGAGGTCGCCGTCTCCGGCGGCTACTCCGGCACGATCGTGGAGGTGGAGGAGGACCGCGCTCTGATCGAGATGAGCGGCGGGAGCTTGCTCACCATCCCGTTCGGTGAGGTCGTGGCCGCCGGTGACCGCAAGCTGCCGCTGGGGCCGCCGGAGAGCGACCAAGACGAGGCGTTGCTGGAGGCGCTGAAGAAGTGGCGACGCGAGCGGGCGAAGGCCGACGGCGTGCCCGCCTTCGTCATCTTCCACGACACCACTCTGGACGAGCTCGCCCGGCTGCGCCCGCACTCGGTGGACCAGCTCGACGCGGTTCCCGGGATCGGTCCCGCGAAGCTAGAGCGCTACGGCCCGCAGGTGATCGAGGTGGTGAGCTCCGTCCACACCCACGACGGGTAGAGACGTGCTCAGCGTCTCATGCGGCCGAGGGCATCACACAAGGACGAGTACGCCGCCAGCTCCAGCTCCACGGGATCGATCACCCGTGCGCGCGCTACCCGGCCGACCTCCTGTCGCAGTTGCTTGTCCGCCCGCCGTCGCCGCCGCGCCGCGCCGACCCGCGCGAACTGGCCGAAGATCACGCTGACGAGGAACCCCGCCAGCAGGCCCCCGAACAACAACAGCGTCGGCCAGGGGACCTCCTCGACCTCCGGCGTCGGGGGCCGGGGTATCTGGAACCATTCCAGTACGAACAACATGGTCAGCCAGGCAAAGCCGATAAGAGCGACGGTCGTGAGCAAGACCTGCAGAGCGCCGACGGCGCTCCACCACGCGGGCCGGCGCTCGTCTCCCAGGTCGGCCGCCGAGATCGCGCGGTCGAGATCCTCGAGGAGCGCGTCGATGGATCCTGCCGCCCGCTCGCGCACAAGCTCGGGCCAGGGTTGTGGAAGACCCGAAGACGCCTCCGCCGCGACCGCGCGGACCGCGCTTTCTGCCTGGGCGCGTTGCAACGGCGTGGCCGCCGGCAACGAGGTACGTCCCCCGCCGGAATCTCGTCGCAGATGCAACCGACCGAGAGGGTCGGGCCGGAACCGCCGCAGCCAGCGCGTGAAGGGCCACCCCATCGTCAACGCCGCGTCCCGCCGGTGCGCCCGCGCGACCGCGTCCGTCACGACTTCCACCCCGGCCGCCGCGGCGAGAGCGCGCGTCAAGCCGTCGCGGTGAGAGCCGGCGAGCGGCGTTGCCCGCGGCCCGCAGTAGCGTGACAGTCGCACGACGAGGCCGTCCAGGTCCGCGCTCAGACGCTCTAACGCCGCCCGCTCTTCTCTCACGCGCGCCACGATGGCTTCCCGTAGCTCGGCCACGCCTTCACCGGTTCGTGCCGAGGTGGAGAGCACCCGCACGTCGCGCAGACCGTCCGCCTCGATCAGCCGCGTGGCGTCGCCGACGCAACGGCGACGCTCCGACTCCGTCAATCGATCGATCTGGTTCAGCACCACGAGCGTGACCGCGGCGTGCGTGGCGAGCGGCCGGAGATAGCCGTCGTGGATCGCTGCGTCTGCATACTTCTGTGGATCGAGCACCCACACGAACACGTCGACGAGTTGCGCCAGGCGGTCGACCTCGAGGCGGTGCTCGACCTGGGTCGAGTCGTGGTCCGGGAGGTCCAGCAGCACGAGACCGTCGAGCTCCGCGCTGCGCTGGTGGTGGCGGCGCGGGACGCCGAGCCAGTCCAGCAGTCGTCCGGGGTCACCTTCGCCCCACACCGTCGCGTGCGCAGTTCCGGTCGTCGGTCGCAGCACGCCTACCTGCGACAGGTCGCTCCCGCTGAGCGCGTTGAACAGAGACGACTTGCCGCTCCCCGTCGCCCCCGCCAGCGCCACGACGGTGTGCTCCGCCCCGATCCCGATGCGTTCCGCGGCGCGATCCAGAAGCGTCCGGGCCGAGTCGACGTCCGCGGGATCGAGCCGGTCGCGGCCGGTCTCGACGACCACGCGCAGCGCCTCGAGCCGGTCCTCCAGGTTCGCACCCCGTCCCCGGGACAGCAGCGTCTTCACGAGAGCCGCGCCTCCTCGACCGCGGCAAGGCTCGTCCTGAGGGCTGCTACCTGTTCGGGGGCCGGGGCATCTCGGCGCGCCGCGGCCTCGAAACGGACGGCCTCGGCCTCCAGCAGATGGCGAAGCCGCGACAACAGGTCGCTGCGCGCCTCGTTCGTCAGCATCCGGACGGCCTCGTCGCCGAACAACGCCTCCAACAGGCGCTGGCTGAGCGCTGCGGTACCTCCCGCGATCGCGACCTCGCCCCCCGTCAGCCCACCGGTCTGCGCGAACACCGCGATCATCAGCGCCGCTCCCACCGCGTTCACCCCGAAGGACACCGCGCGTCCCGCGGCGCGTTTTCCCGCGCCCTGGGCTTTGACGAGCTCCAGCACCCGCCCCTGCCACGCCCGCACCTCAGATTCGATGGCGCCCGCGAGCTGCGCCGACGACCGGCGTGGGACGTCTGGGTCCTGCACCAGCGACCGCGCCGGCGGCGTTGCGCGCCATGCCGACAGCGTGTGCTCCACCGCCTTGTCGGCGGCTGCCACGACGACGGTTTCGATGCTGCGCTGCACCTCCGTTCGAACCTCCTTCTCGACCGGCGGCTGTCCCAGGATCAACTCGTTGAGGCGGTCGCGGAAGCGACCGATCCCACTCTGCAGCGAGCGCATGACGTCACCGGTCCCGACGAACTCGTGCCACCGCGCAAGCACCTCAGAGCGAAGCAACGCGCCGCCGCTCAGCGCGTGCTCGACCTCTTCGAGTGCAACGTCGTACGCGCGCGACGCCTCCGAAGCCAGCGCGTCCGCGGCGTCGCTCTGCGCCTCGAGCTGAACGACTACAACCTCGACGCGCGCCGGGAGCGAAGACAGCGCCCCGGCCAGCGTCCTCCGCACCACCTCCGCCCGAGCGTTCGCATCGGAGGCGAGGTCTTGCAGCCACGTCACCACCGGCTCGAGCTGAGCGCCCGGGATCAGCTCACCCTCGAGCGGCGCCTCTGGAACCGTCAGGACCGGCGCGTCCTCCAACCCCTCTCGCCGCAGCATCTCGCGCAGGTGGTTCGGGACCTCCTCCAGCGCCTCCACGGGCACCCGGTTCAAGACGAGCGCGAGCGCGGTGCTGCGGGCGCGCGCTCTCCGAAGGAAGTCCCACGGAACGGCATCCGCATAGCGGGCCGCGGTCGTCACGAACATCCAGAGGTCCGCAGCGGCCAGCAGTTGCGTCGCGAGCTCCCGGTTCGCCTGGACGACCGAATCAACGTCGGGCGCGTCCAGCAGCGCGATCCCTCTAGGGACGTCGGCATCGGCCACGAGATGCAGCGAGCGTGAGCCCGCAGCGGGCACGCCGGTGGCACGGGGAAGGCCCGGCAGGATCCGTTCCCCCTCGAACCACGAGATGTCGTCGGGGTGGGCAACCAGCACCGGCGTCGTGGTCGTGGGCCGCAGCACGCCCGCCGCCGAGACCACCCGCCCCACGAGGCTGTTGACCAGCGTGGACTTCCCGGCCCCCGTCGAACCGCCCGCCACCGCCAGCAGCGGCGCGTCGATCTGCAACAGCCGGGGCAACAGGTAGTCCTCGATCTGTCCCACGAGCTCGTCCCGGATCGCGCCGGCCTCCGCCGCTCCGTCGATGCCCAGCGGGAAAAGCGCCCGGCGAAGCTCTGAGCCGAGAGCCGACACGGCGTCGTGGAGGTGGGCACTGTCCATCTCCGGTTCCTACCCCACCTGGTTGCCCGCGGAGCCGGCGGTTGTCCTCCATCTACTCCACGCGGAGTAGTCGTCGCTGCTTCCGTGATACGACGACCGCGTCCCGGTGCTCGCCTAGGCTGGGTCGATGACCTGCGGTCCGGACCGCGAGCCGCCGCCGCGACCACCTTTCCGGCCGGCGCGCGTGGCGATGGTGCTCGGACTCGCGGCGTTCCAGGTCGCCGGTACGAGCTTCGCCGCACATCATCAGCCGGGCGAACCTCGACTCGGGGCGTTCGGTGTGGCGCTGCTGGTGGCCGGACCCGCGGCACTGCTGTGGCGACGGCGCCACCCGGTGGCCGTGCTGTGGTTCACCGCCGCGATCACGCTGCTATACCGGCTACTCGGCCTCCCCGACGGGCCCGTCTTCGTAGCCGTGGCGATCGCCTACTTCACCTGCATCGCGAAGGGCCATCGGGCCACCGCAGCCGTCGCCGCGGTGACGATCTACGTCGGATTCCTGTGGGGGCCGTACCTGCTGGGGCGCCCCGACGCTCCTGAAACCGGTGACATCTTCGGTATCCCCGCGTGGCTCATCGCGATCGCCGCAGCAGCAGAGGTGTTGAGGTCCCGCCGCCAACAGGCGAGCGAGGCGCGGCAGCGGCGGCGCGAGCAGGAGCAGAGGAGGGCATCGGAAGAGCGCGTCCGCATCGCCCGTGAACTGCACGATGTGCTTGCGCACAACATCTCGTTGATCAACGTGCAGGCGGGAGTGGCGCTCCACCTGATGGACAAGGACCCGGAACAGGCACGCACTGCGCTGGCGGCGATCAAGGAGGAAAGCCGCGGCGCGCTGCAGGAGGTGCGATCCGTACTCGGCGTGCTGAGGCGGGCCGACGAGAGGGCTCCCCGCGCTCCCGCTCCGACGTTGGCCCGTCTGGACACCCTTGTCGCGAGCATGGACGCGGCGGGGATCGAGGTATCGCTCGCTACAGACGGTAAGCCACACCCGCTGCCGGCGCAGGTCGACCTTGCCGCCTTCCGCATCGTCCAGGAGGCGTTGACGAACGTGGCGCGGCACGCCGGCACGTCTACAGCTCGAGTGAGGCTGGGCTACGGCGAAGATCACCTGACCGTGGAGGTCGAAAACAAGGTCCGGGGGCCCATCCAGACGCTCGTCCAGGACACCGGGAACGGCATAGCCGGCATGCGCGAGCGGACGCTGGCACTGGGTGGAGAGTTCTTGGCAGGGCCACGGCCCTCCGGCGGATTCCATGTATGGGCGCGGCTCCCGATAGAGCGACAGACATGATCCGCATCCTGCTGGCGGACGACCAAGTGCTGGTGCGAGCGGGCTTCAAGGCTCTACTCGAGTCCGAGGGCGACATCGAGGTCGTGGGTGAGGCGGGAGATGGGGCCGATGCCGTGGGACTTACGAAGCGGCTGGTTCCCGACGTCGTGCTGATGGACATTCGCATGCCGGGGATGGACGGCCTCGAAGCGACCAAACGGATCGCGTCTGCCGAGAGGTTGGACCAGGTCAGGATCGTGATCCTCACGACGTTCGAGATGGACGAGTACGTCTTCGAGGCCCTCCGCAACGGCGCCAGTGGATTCCTGGTCAAGGACACCGAGCCCGCC
Source organism: Actinomycetota bacterium (assembly GCA_030776625.1). Lineage (NCBI taxonomy): Bacteria > Bacillati > Actinomycetota > Actinomycetota bacterium. Next base: position 687,079 of record JALYHL010000001.1, read on the forward strand.
GATCTCATCCGTGCGGTCCGGGCGGTGGTGGCTGGAGACGCGCTCCTGTCTCCCAGCGTCACCGCGCGATTGATCGCCGAGTTCGCCTCGCGAGCGAAAGATCCGGGACCAGCGAGGCAGCTCGAGGTGCTCACCGCACGCGAGCGAGAGGTCCTGAGCTTGGTCGGCGAAGGGCTGTCGAACGACGAGATAGCCGAGCGTCTGGTGCTGAGCCCGGCAACGGTGAAGACCCACGTGAGCCGCGCCATGATCAAGCTTCACGCACGCGATCGGGCGCAACTGGTCGTTCTCGCTTACGAGTCCGGCCTCGTGCGTCCCGGCTGGGCCGGCTGACTACCCCGCAAGATGTAGACGAGGTGCCTCCGCACAGCGGATTCGCACGAACCGGTCCGGCTTCAGGATCGGTTCGTGACCGCCGGAGCGGCCGGCGGCGGAGCGAAAGGGGTTGCGATGCTTCTCGCAGCGGCACCGATCCTGGCGGACCACCTTCATCACGACCACAGCGGGTGGTGGCCGATCTTCCCGTTGCTGTGGCTTGCGTTCTTCTTCGGCATCATCTTTTTGATCCGGCGCCGCGGTGGCTGCGGCTCGGGCGGATGGCGCAGGGGCGAGGCGGTCCTGGCGGAGCGATACGCGCGCGGCGAGATCAGCGAGCAAGAGCTCGACGAGCGCCGCGAGATACTGCGCAAGCGCCGGTCTTGAACTTGGGCGGGGGTCCGTTCGGACGGGCCCCCGCTTGGCCGCCCCACGCAGGACGAGCGTGTTGTCTCGGCGGGGGAGGGTCCTGGGCGTAAGGGGCGAAAGGTTAGGGAATAACCGACGCAAGCACACCAAGCCGACCCAACCTCCGGGGGACAGATGAACCTCTCGACCCGCCGCACCACGTTCCTCGCCTTGGCGCTGCTGCTCTCACTGATCGCGAGCTCTGGCGTGGCTCTGGGGCATGCGGAGCGCGACGCCGCCTTCCCCGACGGCACCGGGAAGGTGCCGACGTACCGGCCGATGATCGCGGAGCCAAACCTGGTCGTGTGCGCGCGGGATAGCCGCGACCGGATCATGAACATCGACGACCGCGAGCTGCGCACGATCAACCTCAAGCTCGCGGCGAAGTGCGAGTTCGAGAACCTGCAGGACGCTGTGAACGCCGTAACCGAGCGCCGCACGACCATCTACATGCTTCCCGGCGTTTATCGGGAGACGCCTTACCGGGCTCAGCCGAAGTGCGCGAAAGAGCTGGCGCAGAACGACGGCGAGTCGGGCGCGCCGATCCTCAGCTACGAGCAGCAGCTCATGTGCCCCCACGCGCAGAACCTGATCGGCATCTTCGGAGACATCAAGCCCGGAGACGACAAGCGCGAGTGCAACGCTGCGGTCTGCGACCTCCAGATCGAGGGGACCGGCGACGACGCGGAAGACGTCATCATCACCGGGGGCTTCACCAAGGACGGCAACTGGATGAAGCTCAACGGGATCCGCGGCGATCGCGCCGATGGCCTCTACCTCAAGAACTTCACGATCGAGCTGTTCGAGTTCAACGCGGTCTACATCCTGGAGACCGACGGCTTCGTCATCGACGAGGTGGTCGGTCGCTGGAACGACGAGTACGCGTTCCTGACCTTCGCGGTCGACCATGGGCTCTACAAGAACTGTGAGGGCTACAACAACGGCGACTCCGCGATCTACCCGGGCTCGGCCTCGAACGTGAACGACGACGACGGATACGGCCAGACCAAGAGATGGTCGGTCGAGATCCGCAACTGCAAGGCTCACCACAATACGGCTGGTTACTCCGGCACCGCCGGCAACTCTGTGTACGTCCACGACAGCGACTTCTACGCGAACCAGACGGGCATGGTGACCGACTCGATCTACCCGGACCATCCCGGCCTCCCGCAGGACCACGCGTGGGTCACCGGCAACCGCTTCTATTCGAACAACTCGAACTACATCGAGCGCTACGTCCACTCGGGCATCTGCGACAAGAAGCCGGCCGAGCGGGGCTACAAGCCGCCTCCCGGGAAGCCCAAATGGGCCGGCACCGTATGTCCCGTGATCCCGGCGCCTGTGGGGGCAGGCATGGTGATCGCCGGCGGGAACTGGAACCTGCTCGAGAACAACGACGTGTGGGACAACTGGCGCGCCGGGTTCATGTTGATCAGCGTTCCGGCGATCGTGCGCAACGAGCCCGAGAACGGCTTCGACACCTCTCACTTCAACAAGTACTCGGGCAACACCCTCGGGATCGCGCCCAGCGGAAAGGTCGACCTGAACGGTCTCGACTTCTGGTGGGACGACCAGGGCGAGGGCAACTGCTGGGAGAAGAACAAGGGTCCGAAGGACCGGGGCATCACCACCAACACGATGTATCCGTTCGGGCTGCCGGACTGCGAGAGCGGCGGGTCGTACGGCCTCCCGAACAACCCGTACAAGTCAGGGCGGATCGCGAGCTGCGCGCTCTACGACCGCCGCGACCCGATCTTCCGCGACCCGCCCGGCTGCCCGTTCTTCGATACGCCCGAAGAACCGGAGTAACGTCCGGTAGGTTCGCGTCATGTGCAGAAGCATCAAGACGCTGCGTGACCCCCAAGAGCCACCGTCCAACGAGGAGATCCGCGCCGCGGCATTGCAGTACGTGCGTAAGGTGAGCGGCTACCGGGCGCCGTCGCGCGCCAACAGCGACGTCTTCGACCAAGCGGTCGAGGAGGTCGCGCTCGCGACGAAGAACCTGCTCGACCGCCTGGTGGTGAAGGCCTGAAGCCGCTTCACCTCCGCAGGACCTGATGGACTACAAGCACCTCGGCCGTAGCGGCCTCAGCGTGTCGCGCCTGTGCCTCGGCACGATGAACTTCGGACCGCAGACGAGCGAAGAGGACTCGCACGCGATCATGGATCGCGCGCTCGAGGTGGGCATCAACTTCTTCGACACCGCGAACGTCTACGGGTGGAGGAAGGGCGAGGGCTGGACGGAGCAGATCATCGGCCGTTGGTTCGCCCAAGGCGGCGGCCGGCGCGACAAGACCGTGATCGCCACGAAGCTCTACGGCTCGATGAGCGAGTGGCCGAACGACACCTTCTTGTCCGCGCGCAACATCCGACACGCGTGCGACGCATCGCTCGCGCGCCTGCAGACGGACCACATCGACCTGTACCAGATGCACCACGTTGACAGGAGCACGCCGTGGGAGGAGATCTGGGAGGCGATGGAGGTCCTGCGCCAGCAGGGAAAGGTGCTTTACGTCGGCTCCAGCAACTTCGCCGGGTGGCACATAGCGAAGGCTCAAGCCGCGGCCGAGCGGCGCAACTTCATGGGCCTCGTGTCCGAACAATCGATCTACAACCTCGCGACCCGGGCCGTGGAGCTCGAGGTGCTGCCCGCCTGTCTGGACTACGGCGTCGGCGTGATCCCGTGGAGCCCGCTGCATGGTGGCTTGCTGGGAGGTGTCCTGCGCAAGGAGCAGGAGGGCAAACGCCGTCGGACGGGACGGGCGAGGGACGCGCTGGAGGAACGTCGCGACCAGATCCAGGCCTACGAGGACTACTGCTCAGAGATCGAACAGGACCCTGCAACCGTCGCCCTCGCGTGGCTGTTGCACCAGCCCGCCGTGACCTCTCCGATCGTCGGGCCGCGCACGATGGAGCAACTCGACACATCGCTCGCGGCCCTGGAACTGGAGCTCGGTCCCGACGAGCTGGCGCGACTAGACGAGATCTGGCCCGGACACAAGCCCGCGCCGGAGGACTACGCCTGGTAACGGATCGCTGATGACGGACCCGCGCGACCCAGCAGGATCCGCACAAGGAGGGCCTCCTACAATCGCCCGATGGTGACATCGGACGAGCAGGTCGCGGAACAGACGACGCCTGCTCCCGCACTCAGCCTCGATGCCTTCTCCGCGACCGACTGGTTACTCCTGGTCGGCACCGCACTCACCTGGGGCTCGTCCTTCGTCTGGATCGAGGTCGGGCTCGAGTTCTTCGCCCCCACCCTCATCACTTTCTTGCGGATCGCCCTCGGCGCCGCCACCCTCGCGTTTTTCTCGAAGGCCCGGGCGAAGGTCGAGCGCGAGGACCTCGCCGCCATAGCTCTGCTCGGCGTCTTGTGGATGGCGGCCCCGTTTCTGCTGTTCCCGATCGCACAGCAATGGATCGACTCCTCGCTGGCCGGGATGATCAACGGAGGGGTCCCGATCTTCGCCGGGGTCGTCGCGGCTCTCCTCCTACGCCGGCTTCCGCCGCCCAAGACGGTCGCCGGACTGCTGGTCGGCTTCGCCGGAGTCGTGGCGGTGAGCTGGCCGGCGGTGCAGGGATCCAGCGCCACCGCGCTGGGGGCCGGGCTCGTGGTGCTGGCGACCTTGTTCTATGGGATCTCGCTCAACATCGCGGTTCCGCTGCAGCAACGCTACGGGCCGCTGCCGGTGGTCCTTCGCGTGCAGCTCGTGTCGCTCGTCCTCACGATCGGCCCCGGCATCTACGGCGCAACGCGCTCGAACTTCGACTGGGTGAGCTTCGCTGCCATGATCCCGCTCGGCTGTCTGGGGACCGGGCTCGCCTTCGTTTGGATGTCCACGCTGGTGGGGCGGGTGGGCGCCGCCCGAGGCTCCGTCACCATCTACTTCGTGCCCGTCATCGCGATCGCGCTGGGAGCGCTCTTCCGCAACGAGTCGATCTCGCCCATATCGCTCCTTGGGACCGCGCTCGTCATCGGCGGCGCCTTCCTCGCCAGCCGCGTGCAGCAGCGATGACCGCGTCCAAGCTCGCGTTCGTCCTTGGCGGGGGCGGACACCTCGGGGCCTACGAGGTCGGGATGCTCCGCGGGCTGGTGGAGAGCGAGATCGAGCCCGAGCTGGTGGTGGGCACATCGGTGGGGGCGCTGAACGGTGCCGCGATCGCGGCCGAGCCCAGTCTCGAGACGGTCGATCGCCTGGAAGAGGTGTGGACGACGCTCAACCAAAACGCGGTGTTCTCCGGATCACCGTTCCAGGGCGCCCGGAACCTTGTCCGCACTCGGACCGCGTTGCACTCGAACCAGCCACTGCGAGCGTTTATAGAAGAGGTCCTCCCCCCGCGGTTCGAAGACCTGAAGGTGCCGTTCCAGTGCGTGGCGGCGTGGATCGAGCAGGCCGCGGAGCACTGGTTCTCGTCCGGCCCCCTCGTCGACCCGATCCTGGCGTCGACGGCGGTTCCCGGGATCTTGCCGCCCGTCGCGATCGACGGGCAGCACTACATCGACGGCGGCATCGTGAACAGCCTTCCGATCGGACGCGCCGTGGAACTGGGCGCGACCGAGATCTTCGTCTTGCACGTCGGGCGCATCGAACGCCCGCTCGCGGCGCCGACCAACCCGTGGCAGGTGGCGATGGTGTCTTTCGAGATAGCGCGGCGACACCGCTTCGCGAGGGACATGGCTTCGCTACCGGAGGGCGTGATCGCTCACGTGCTCCCGTCCGGCGAGCGAGAGCCGGAGCGCTACGACAGCCTCTCGCAGCTCAGATACCGCAACTTCCGCTCGGTGCCGCAACGGATCGAACGGGCATATGAGGCGACGCTGTCATATCTAAAGGAGGCCGGGCTCTCCGGCTGAGCGCTAGGGTTCTCGTCAACCTCAGGGGGAGGGTGAGTGGACAGGCTGCCACCGCGGATCGTTCGACGGCTCGTCATCGCGCCACTTGTCGTCGTCATCTGCTTGGCGCTGCTGGCGGTGTCGCCGGTGCTGCTCCTGATCGCGGTCGTCGCGGACCTGTTCCTGCCGGGGAACTGGCGAACGACGCGGCTCCTCTCGTTCGCCGTGGTCTACGTGATGTTCGAGATACTGGGCCTCGGCGTGATGTTCGTGCTGTGGATCGCCTCAGGTTTCGGTACGCAGCTGCGTTCGGAGCGGTGGCAGGAGCGGCACTACGTCTTCATGGCCCGCTGGCTCTTCGCGCTTTATCGAGCCGTCTCCAAGCTGTTCGGGCTGCGGATCAATATCGAGGAGCGACCGCAGCCGCAGCCGGGTCCGGTCCTCGTGTTCTGCCGGCACGCAGGTCCGGGGAACTCGTTGTTGCTGGTCGGCACGATGATGATCGCCTACAACCGGCGGCCGCGGATCGTGATGCTGGCGAAACTGCAGTGGGATCCGCTGTTCGACACGATGGGCAACCGTCTGCCCAATCGCTTCATCACGCACGACAAGAACAGCAGCGACCGCTATGTGCAGGCGATCGGCGAGCTGGCGGAGGGGCTCGGCGACCAGGACGCGTTCGTGCTGTTTCCGGAGGGCCGCGACTTCACACAGCGACTGCGTCTGCGCGCCATCGATTACCTGAAGAACAAGGGGTTCCTGCAGCACGCGGAGAAGGCCGAGCTCTTGACCAATGTCTTGCCCCCGCGCCACCGCGGGCCGATCGCGGCGATCACCAGCGCGCCGCAAGCGGACGTCGTCTTCGTGGCGCACTCGCTGCTGGAAGACGTGGGCACGTTCAAGGACTTATGGAGCCGCATCCCGCTGACAGAACCCGTCGACGCGCGCTACTGGCGGATGGGACCGGAAGAGGTGCCGAAGACGGAGACCGAGATCATCGACTGGCTCTACTACTGGTGGGAAGAGATAGACACCTGGATCGACGAGCACAAGGCGGAAGCGGTGCCGGGCTCGGCGGCGTCGGTCACCTGACCGTCAGCGTCCCCTCCATGTCCTCTTTATGGGGCGCACAGTAGAAGTCGTACCGCAGTAGGTGGAGCACGCCGCTTCAGGCGGACTGCCCATCGACGTCGCCGCGGTCGACGCAAAGGTCTGCCAGTCGATCGATGATTTCTGCGGGAGAGGTGCCCTTGGGCAGATAGTCATCGGCTCCCGCGGCTTGCAGTTCCGGGCCCATCAGCTCCTCGTCGAGAACTGAAAACAGCATGACCTTTGCATCGGGGGCCTCGCGCCGGATCGACGGCAGGACGGTGAGTCCGTCGACGTCGGGCATGCGGACGTCCAAGACGATCGCATCTGGCTGGTGCGCCGCCGTCAGCGCGACGGCGTCATCGGCGGATTCACCCAACGCGATGACATCGAATCGTCCGTCGACCTCGAACGCGAGCTTCATCACCAGCCTGACGTCCTGGTCGTCGTCGATCACGATCACACTGAGGTTCTCCGCGGTCATCGCCCCCTCCCAAAGGAAGACGATGCCGCAAATGGGGCAAATCGACCATGTTGAATACGACGCCGCGCATGTGGATTTCTACAGGTAGCACTCTCCAGCCCAGAGCGCGGAACGCCTAGCTGTCGACGCTACTGATCCAGAAGAGGGACGGTGACGCCGATGTCGTAGATCAGCACGCCGCGATCGTCGCGCCGCGCCGCCTGGTGGAGCTCGTGAGCCGAGTCGCGGCCCATGCCGAGGTGGATCACCTCGTGCCCATGCGCAACGAGGGTGTCCGCGATCAGCCTGCGATGGCAGCGCCACCAGACCGTCTCCGCGCACATGATGGCTTGGCGGACGCCGGCGGTGGCTCGATCCTCCAGTTCACGGAGCCCAGAGCGGAACTCGGCCGAGGCCATGTGATCCGCATATCCGCGAAACGCGTCGACGCGCCAGGCGATGTTGGGACTTCCCGGGACAGGGTCGCGCCGCCCACCTAGCGCCTCTCCCCTCCAGTCGTAGCTGATTCCGGCGACGGGTAAGCTGTGTTCGAGCGCCTCGCGTGCGAAATGAGGATGGCGACGAGAGCCGGGGTACCGACGGACATCGACCAAGACGTCCACGCCGGCTTCCTGGAGAACCGCGATCAGTTCTTCGGTTGTGCGGGTGCCGTGACCAACCGTGAAGAGCTTCGCCACGGCACACCGATCTTCGCTCGCAAGCTGACGCAGCGAACGCCAGATAGGCGATGTCAGAGTTTTACGCGCTCAACGATGCCGGTAACCGTCGCGTAGCGCTCGATCATCGTGGCATCGGCGAGACGCGCGGTTCCGAGCATCTCGCCCAGAGGCGAGTCCGCAGAGCTCTCGATCGTCCCGGTGCCGGAAGTCGTTAGAGCCTCACTTTCGATCGCATAGATCACGCGGACGTAGCGATCCTTCCCCGCCGAGTACCACCACACGCTCGGGCGCAGCCCGAAGAGGCTTATGGGCGCGGGGTTGAGAAGTTGAACGGAGTAAGGCGCCCGCTTCCACGGCACCGTGGCCGAAACGTCGGCCCTGCCCGTCACGGATGTGAAAGTGGCGCGCTCGACCAATGGTGCGGTCATCCCCAGCCGGCTCAGGGAACGGCTGAGCTGTTTGTGGGTGCTCGCCTGCCACAGCCCGTAGTAGTGCCAGTGCCCGGGGCTGTCATCGACGTTCTCGATGTAGATGCCGACCTCGCTGAAGAACGTTGCTCCGGCGGCTTTGCCGACCGCCACTTCGTCGCACGAGGTCGTTGCCACTACGAGCTCCGCCAGCGGTGGCGTGTCGTTGACGAGTCCGATGGTGAATCTTTCGGGAACGTAGGGCCGCACGATGGCCGGGTCCAGTAGGAAGAAAGCAGCTGCCTCGGTGCAGTTCTGCCCAGAGAAGGTGAGAGTCTTCGGCGATCCGCCGGCGGGGTTCGCTGCCAGGATGATCACTGCCGCTGCGGCCGCCAGCACGCGCTTCATCTGCCCACCCTCCTTGTCCCTCGATGTCCTGAGGAGAGATTCTCCGCCCGGCACGTCCCATCCTGCTGGCCCTGGTGCGGAGGCGGCCGTTCCCGCTTCCCGGCTCCGCTCGAGCATCCGATCAGGTGAAAGAAACAACAGCCAGACCCCCTCCTTCCGAGACTATCCGGAAGGGCGGCTAGATCGAGCGGATAGAAGAGACGATCGACTCGAGCGGGGGGATCAACTGTTCGGGGCGCGCGTTGGCGTCGGAGAAGATCGTGACGGTGAAGTTCCGCTCCCCTTCCCTTAGCGAGACCGCGAGCCACCTCAACGCCACGCCCGAGAGGTTCTTTGCGGATCCGGAGACGAGGAAAGCTCGCTTGTCGCCGAACGATTCCGACCGGCGCGCATCGATAGTGAGCCCATCGTAGGACCTTCGCAGTGATGCGAGCAGGTTCCGGGCTGTGTCTTGGAGCTTTCCCTCCGTCCCGAGCCCCACGCCTACTACCGCGTCGCCGTCGGGCGACGTGATGATCGTGCGTGTCGCCGACGTGCGAGGCGACCAACCGGGCGGATACGAGACTTCGTACGAGCCGTCCTCGTTCTCGAGCATCGACAGCTCGGGCTCCGACGCGGGTCGCTCCCCGGCCGGACGATCGGCCTCGCCGTTCGCAGTGACCGCCAGCACGATCGCGACGACCAGCGCGAGAAGCAGGACGCTTCCGATCGCGATCGTGCGGTGCGACATGTGGCTGAGGCGATGCCACGCCTCAGATGCGAACTGGATGTTCATAGGGTCACTCGGCAGGGGGACGAAGACTCGAGACAAGAGTAGGACGGGGCCGCTGGCCCCGTCCTACTTCCTTCACGTCTCTCCTGATGTGGCTGCTACGCCTCGCTCGAGAGCATCTCAGACCGACGCCGCGCCAGTGCGGCTCCGGCTCCGATCAAGGCCACTGCGGCAAGCAGGTACGAGAGCACCTCGGCGCCCGTGTTCGGGAGCTTCTCGGGCTGCGGCGCCGCGAGGACTTCGGGACCTGCGCCCGGCCCCGGGCCTGGTCGATCGGCCGGCGGGCGAGTCGCTGGGTCCTCCTTCGGCACCCGCTTGCCGAGGACGATGCCGCCGGTAGCGGAGGCGCCGCTCCCGGATTCACCTGCCCTGCCGGAGACCTGCCCGTTTCCATCCTCGTCGCTCAGGATGTCGACACCCAGAACCGTCGTGCCGCCACTACCCCCGCCGCCGGCGCCGGCTCCCGACTGGCTGTCGTTGAGACGGACGCACGCAGGCGCGTTGCCGGCGCCGCAACCCGGCGGGATCGACGTCGGCTGATCGACCGTCAGACCGCACTCACCACCGGTCTCGACACACAGCACATAACCACTGCCCTCGTTCGAGCTACGGCCGTCGGAGGTCGCGGAGCTCTCGTTCTCCGAGTGAAGGACGTTCACACCCACTCCGTTACAAGCACCGTCATCGTTCTCGCCGCCCAAGCACACGGTGGCGCCGTCATTCTCATTGCGCGATTTCGCCTCGCCCTCGCTCTTGCTGTACTCGTTGCCGTCTGCGTCCCTTCCACTCTCACCCGAGGTGCGCTGCGCCGCGTCGCTGTGGCTCTCACCGACGGTCGTCCCGAAGACACCATCGCAAGGCTCGTTGGGATCGCGCTGCTCGCCACCCACGCACACCGATGCGCCGTACGTATCGCTGTGCGATTCGCGCTTTTCTTCGCGGCGCTGCGTTCCATCCTCATCGGTCGAGGAGCTCTCGGAGCTCTCCGACTGCGCCCGGGCGTACAGAAGGGTCACGCACACAGCGCCGCCGGTGACCTCGCAGGTCTCGCGGCCATACCCCGTCTCGGACTGGCTCTTGCCCTTCCGCCTGGACTTCGCTTTAGCCCCGATCACTTCATGACCGAGCACCGACAGGACGGTGGCGTCGCTGGAGGCGCCTTCGTCGTTCGTCTCGGCCGACGAGCTTCCCGCCCTTAAGACCTCGTTGCCCATGACGTTGACTCTGACGACACCGCCTTGCGCGCTCGCGGACGCGGAGCCGGTTCCGATAGTCGTGCCCTCTTCACTGCTGTTTCCCGACGGCTCCTTGTCGTTCGCCGACACCGAGCCCTCGTTCGCTGCCGCGCAGGTGTCCGATTCCGCGGTCGAGCAACCGGTCGGGAACGCCTGGGGAGGGTCGGCCTTCGCACGCTGTTCCCCCAGAACGTCAACCGAGGTATCGGAGCTCTCCTCGCTCTTACCGTCTCCGCTGACCGATTCCCTCTTCTGCAAGAGATTTACGCCTACGACCTTGCACTTGCCGTTGTCGTTGCGGCCGCCCACACATGCACGGGCGATCCCGGAGGAGCGGCTCGCTTTCGACCTGCCGCTTCGCTTGTCGTGGCTCGCGGAGCTGTCGCTCTCGCCCACGCCCACATCGGCGATCGCATCGTCATCACATCTCTCGTGTGGGTCCTTCTGATCGCCACCGACGCAGGCCGATGCGACGGCGGTGTGCGACCGGCTCGAAGAACCGTTCTCGTCATCGCGGCTCTCCGAGTAGCCGTACAGGACCCCGAGACAGATGGAACCGGGATTGATGACGCCCGTGACGCCGAACGTGCACGTTTCGTGCGCGTAACCGGTGACGGACGAGCTGGAGCTCTCACCCGAAGCCTCGGAATCCGACCCGATGACCTCATGGCCAAGCACCGAGAGGACCGTCGCATCTCCGGATGCCCCCTCCTCGCCGGCGCCGGCCTCCGTTCGCCCAACGGTGACGATCTCTCGACCCGCAACCTTGACAGAAGCAGAGGATCCGTCGGCCCTAGCCTCGTACGTCTTCTCCTTGTCCTCGTCGTGCCCCCGCTGCGACGGGGGAGCAACCACGTTCACGACGTTCTCGGTTACCGGCGCGACCGACACGGTCACTGGATCGACAGCGCCGGTATCGACGGAGGTCACGGTCGTTGTCGCTATCACGGCGGGCTGGATCGGGCTCGTTGTCGTCGCGGTCCCGGTGCTCGTTATCGTCGTCTCGATCGGAGTGCCCAATGATGCGCTGGCAGGTGCAGCGATCAGCAGTGCTGCCGTCACTGCCGCAGTCAGAGTCAAGCCGCGATGTCGCGACCGCTGCCGCTGCAACGAAGCTTCGTTCCGTTTCATCGAAGATGCGCCCCCTTCCGGCACCCCGCTACAAGGGTGAGTGCCCGCGATGTCGCGCCGACTCCGCTGCGGCGCGTTGCCCCATTTCTTCCCAGGGCGTGTTGCAGGGGGGTTACAGTGTCGTGACAGTTTCGCGAAGCCGCGGGGATGTCTCGCTCGGGTGGTCGAGCAAGAGTGGCCGCGAGTGTCGGCTCGAACTGGATCCGGCTGGTGCACCGGCTGCTGTCGCGCCATTCTCCAGTCGATATCCAACGCCTCTCACGGTACGGATAAGCGTTGGAGACTTCGGGTCTTCTTCGATCTTGTCACGCAGACGCTTTATGGCGACATCCACGACGCGCGACTCTCCGATGTACTCATAGCCCCATACGAGGTCGAGCAGAGTCTCACGCGTGAAAACGTGCCCCGGCCGCCGTGCCATCTCTAGGAGGATCTTGAACTCGGTAGAGGACAGCGGGACCTCGTGGCCGTTCTTGCACACCCTGAAGCCGTTCGGGTGGATCTCGATCCCATTGACCCAGAGAACATCTTCCCGCTTGCTGGGACTTACTCGGCGGAGCAGCGCTCGGATCCTCGCCACCAGCTCGATCGTCTCGACCGGCTTGCGGACGTAGTCGTCGGCGCCGGCCTCTAGATTCAGGGCGACGTCGAGGCTGTTGTAGTTATCGCTCAGGATCGCGATCGGAACGTCGCTCGCACGCCGGATCTGACGGCAAACCTCCAGACCGCCCACCGGAGAGATGCCGGAATCGAGCAGGATGACGTCAAAACTCTCGTCTTCGAAGGCCGCCAGAGCTGCTTCCCCATCAGCGGCATGCCTCACCGCGAAGCCGACGCTCCGAAGCGCCTCGGTGGCGTCGTTCACCAGGCATAGGTCGTCGTCGGCCACAAGGACCTTCTGTCTCATCTCCGCAGCAACCCTCTTTCCAGGAAGTAGGTGATACGGCCAGTTTCGGCGCATCGGTTCCTTCTCCTGCCGACAGTCCCCCATTTGGGGGAGCGGACCCCCCCACCGGCGTATGTGCACGCTCACTGCGGCCATCGGGAGGGGCAGGACTGGGTGGATAACCGCCGAATTGTCCGATACCGGAACCGGATCCTGGAGGGCTCGTGCGTAAGCCGCTTTCGATCGTCTCCTTGCTCGTGCTGGTCTTCAGCGCGCTTGCCGGCCAAGCGTCGGGGGGGCCGACCACCGGCGGGCTCGCGACCGACAACGTCGAGCACGTCAAGCACGTCCCGATCGCCCTGAACGGCGTCGGCGGCCGCCTGATCGGCCAGTACTTCTATATGAACGACCAGAACAAGGTCATGGTCTTCGACGTCTCCGACCCGGTGAATCCGGTGATGGTCGGCTTCGTCCAGATGCCACAGGAGTGGCAGTTCTCGCGCGAGGACCTCGACGGCAACGGCGACATCCTCGTGGTCCCGAACACAGTAAGTGGCCAGAACGACGGCAACCTCCAGACCTCCTCACCCACCAACGCGGTCTACATCATCGACGTCGAGGACAAGACGAACCCGAAGATCATCTCGAAGGTCCCGGGGGCCGCGCAGCACACGTTCTCGTGTGTGCTCGACTGCAAGTGGGCCTATGGCTCGGATGGAAACATCATCGATCTCCGAAACCCTGCGAAGCCGAAGCTCCTGAAGGATCAATGGGGCGACGGCACGCCCGGTGGCAGCGGCGGTCACGATGTCGAGGAGGTTGCGCCTGGACTGGTCGTAACCGCGACGCAGCCGATGATGCTGCTCGATGCTCGCAAAGACCCGGCGCACCCGAAGGTGCTCGCGCTAGCAGAGCGCACCGAGGAATTCATGCACGGGACGAAGTGGCCGCGCTCGATGAAGGATCGCTTCCTTTTGTCGGCCTCGGAGACCACGTTCAACGGCCGCTGCAACGATCGATCCGGGGCGTTCCAGACCTGGGATACGAGAGGGTGGAAGACCGACAAGACATTCAAGCTGATCGACACGTTCCGCCCGGTGAACGGGGTCATCGTCGACGGCAACACCGTCGCCCAGCGCAACTGCAGCACGCACTGGATCGAGGAGCACCCGGACTTCAAAAACGGCGGCTACGTCGCTGCCGGCTTCTACGACCACGGAACGCGGTTCTTCGAGGTGACCTCAAGCGGAAAGATCAAAGAGGCTGGCTACTTCTTGGCCTACGCCGGGCAAGCGAGCGCCGCCTACTGGATCACCGACGAGATCGTCTACACCGTCGACTACAACCGGGGCCTCGACATCCTTCGCTTCACCCCGCCGAAGGCGTAGCCGATGCGATCGCTCAGACGGGTTGTCGCGCTGGGTTTTGCAGCTGCGCTCGTGCTGTCGACCATGACCACCGCGCCTGCAGTGGGGGCCGCTCGTCAGAACGATGCGGCGTCGCGCCGCGACGCCGGCAACACCTTCGATGAGGCCACTGCCGTCAAACCGCACGGGTACTACGAGGGCGTCCTCGATAGGGACGGCGGCGACGCGCACGACTTCTACAAGTTCACGCTTCCCAAGGACGCGTCTGTCTCCGTGCTGATCAAGTTCTCCGACAGCACGATCGACCCGGTGACGATGCTCGACCCGTCCGGCGCCGTCATCGACGTCGGCACCAAGATCCAGGGCGTGGGCGTGAGCGCCAGCGCGGGCATGACCAGCGAGGTCGGCGCGGTCCGTCTCGCCGTGCATCGTGCCGTGACGGCCGGCGACTACCGGCTGCACATCCAGAGCGATCGCTCTGAGGTGCGCGACTACACCATGTGCTTCATGAACTGCGAGGGCGTCGTCGACGCCCCGATCGAACTGATCTTCGGTGGATCTCTGGAGACGCCCGATGCGCGCGTCTTGATGGTGCCGCCGAGCCACGGAGACCTCGGCAACCCAACTGGACCCACCGTCGTCGACTATCTCAACGCGACGCTGCGCGGGCTGGAGCGGTGGCGCAAGGCGCTGAAGGACTTCGCCCGGGACTACCCGCAGTTCGACTACTTGAACGAGGTCAAGTTCCACGTCGAGGTCTTCGACGGCGCAGACCCCGTCGACCCTGCGGGATACGACGTGATCCTGGGATACGTCGCGGCGGGACCGGCATTCCGTGGGATCGCGGGTGATACGCAGACGAAGGACTGGGTCAACGGGGTGCTCGAGACCGTCGGAATCCGGGACCAAGCGCGCTACAGCGGGCGCGTGATCGCGCTCAGCCTCTTCGGATCGTCTCCGCGTGCGGGCCAGGTCGCCTACGACTTCCCCGAGGTGAACGATCTCGAGATCGTGACGGCGCACGAGTTCGGTCACACCTTCGGACTCGGCCACACCACTACGTGGCACCCGAAGCTCGGCCCCGACCTGATGAACAGCCCGGCGCCCTTCGTCTACGGAGACGGTCAAACGATCGGAGCCGGCACCGAACACACCAAGATGAAGTGCCTGACGAGCCTCGACCTCTACGGGATGGCGGTTCTGTACCGCTGGATCCCGAGCGGCGAGTGGGTAGGCAGTGGGGGCTCGGTCGACCTACCGAGAGGCATCCCCTACCGCTGGTACTGCTAAGCGACAAACCACCTCCTCTGGGTGATCCAAAAGCCGGAGTCTTCAGCCGAGGCGACCGCAGAACCGACATAACCCTCTCCCTCCTGTTCATGGTGGAGCGCTGTACCTCACCGGAGTTGTGGCGTTGCGGACGATCGGCCGCGAAGAGGAAAATTCAGCGAGGTAGCTCGGGGCGGGAGAGGAGGAAGCGATGTGTCTTCCGGGAACGCAAGAGATCGTCAGGGACAGGGTGGAACGAGAGGGGCTGCCCGTTGTGACCCGGCGGTCGGCTCTCGTCGGTGGTGGCAGCGCCGCCCTAGCCTCCCTGCTCGTTAGTCCTGCCGGCGTCGTCTCCGCTGCGACACGCCGGCGGCGGATGAAGGACCTAACGCACGTCTTCCGCGCCGGGTTCCCCGTCTACGCTTTCGAGCCTCCCTCCAAGCGCACCCTCGTGACCGTCGAAGACGACGGCTTCTACGCGCAGGAGTGGACCTTCGGCGAGCACTCTGGGACCCATATGGACGCGCCGGGCCACTTCATCGCGGACGGACGTCTCACACCACAGATCCGCCCACGCGAGTTGATGTTCGTGCCGGTAGCGGTGATCGACATCTCCGCCAAGGCCGCGCAAAACCCCGACGCGGTCGTGACCGTGCGCGACCTCAAGAGGTTCGAGAGGCGCCACGGCAAGATCCCGAACCGCGCAGCGGTCTTCATATATTCGGGGTGGGACAAGAAGGTGGACGATCCCGCGGCCTTCAAGAACGCTGATGCGAACGGCACCTACCACTTCCCCGGCTTCAGCAGCGAGGCCGCTACCTGGTTGCTGGAGCACCGCCGGATCACCGCGATCGGCGTCGACACCCTCAGCCTCGACCCCGGCAACTCGACGACGTTCGACGTGCACTACATCATCCTCGGAGCGGACAGATACGGCCTCGAGAACGTCGCGAACCTCGACTCGATCCCACCGCTGGGAACGAAAGCGTTCGTCGGCGTGGTTCCGTGGGAGGAGGGCTCGGGCGGTCCGGCACGCGTGATCGCCGTGTGGTGACACGTTTCTCGATGGTCGTGGCCAGACCGGCCCCGGGATCGAACGAGCCGAAGGTTCCGCCGCCGGTACCAAGCACAAGAGTCCTGGGCTAGCCGAGAGCTGAGCGGCTAACCGTTTCGTTGCCGCGTCATCTGTTCGGAAGTGGGCTAAGTCACAGCGCGCGACCCGGGATGACGGTGACATGAACGGGTGGCGAAGAGGAAGGTCACCGTAGAGAGCTTCCTGTGGCAGACGTGGCTGCCGGCCATCAAGAGCACGATCCGCACCAGCACCTACCTCAGCTATCGCTCACATCTTCGCAACCACATCTGTCCCTACATCGGCGGGAAGCGACTTGATCGCATCGACGGCTCGACGCTGAACGAGCTCTACGCCACCCTGCTGGAACGGGGTCGGACGAACGGGAGGGAGCTGTCTGGATCTACGGTTCGACGCGTCCACGCCGTCCTTCATCGAGCGTTCCGTGATGCCACGCGGTGGGAGCTCATCAGCCGCAATCCAGCAACCAGCGCCGACCCACCGAAGCTGCGGGCGAGCCGGCGGATTGAGTTCTCGACCTGGACGCCGCAGGAGCTCAGGAGCTTCCTCGACTCCGTTCGGCACGACAAGCTCTACCCGCTGTGGCTGCTGCTCGCGACGACCGGGATGCGCAGAGGCGAGGTGCTCGGCCTGCGCTGGTGCGACGTCGACTTTGCTCGAGGCGAACTTGCGATCCGGCAGACGGTGGTCTCGCATGACTACGTGATCGCGATGTCGGAGCCGAAGACGGCACGTGGGCGACGGGTCGTCGCGCTCGACGAGCACACCGCGGCGGCGCTCCGGACTTATAAAGACGAGAGATGTCCCCAGCGGGAGGACCAGCTTGTCTTCTGCTATCGGACCGGCACGCCTCTCAATCCCATCGATATCTCCAAACGATTCGTCAGGCTGAGCAAGACCGCTGGGCTGAGAAGGATCCGGCTGCATGACCTGCGCCACACGCACGCAACCCTCGCTCTGCAGGCCGGTATCCACCCGAAGATCGTGTCGGAGCGGCTCGGCCACTCGACGATCGCATTCACGCTCGACGTCTACAGCCACGCGATCCCTCACCTACAGAAAGAGGCGGCGGCCGAGGTAGCAGCACTGGTGCTGGGGCGTCCCGAAGACGACACGTAACTCATTGATCATGAGGTGCAACCACGACCAGCAGCTGTACAGACTCCCCGTACGAGATCCGCACTGAGGTAACTGGCACGTCGCGCAGCAGGAGGACGGCTGGATCGAACGCAACCGCGCCCCCTTCGCGGATGCTCACGCGAATCGCAGACACTTCAACACGCAGCGTCGCGCCGTTTCACTTCCGCGAGTCCATCTCGTCTCAAGGCCTGATCGTCACCGGGGTGCCGAGAGTCAGCAACGGCTTCAGGCGTTGCAATGCGCGGCCCGACACACGCAGGCAACCTGCACTTGCTGCCTCACCGATAGAGCTGGGGTCGTTCGTCCCATGGATGGCAAGCTGATCCTCGCCTTTCCATCCGGCCGGTAGACGCGGCTGGATGCCCGAGATCCCGAAAGCGAATGCGCCGAGCGGACTGGACGGGTCGAATGGGACGCGGTCGGTAACGAAGTATCGGCCGGTAGGCGTCGGAGACCCAGGAGCTCCAATCGTCGTCGGGAATCTCATGATGACGTTGCCCAGCCGCATCACGACGATCTCGCGACGAGACAGATCGGCGCGAACAGCAAAAGGGGTACGGCGAAGCTTCAGAGATGCAATGCGGATCCAACCGGTGGAGCGAGTCCCGCTGTAAGGCACGGTGACCAACCCGTAGCGTCCGGTGCTGTCGCGTCGATGGATCCACGCCACCGTCGGGATGTCAAAGAAAGGAGAGCCCGCCGGCATATAACCGACCACTCGTTTTCCGCCAGGTCGCGCCGTGATGCGAAGGGTGCGGGGGACCTCCACCAACAGCGCGCGGCGAGGTCGCAGCGAACGTCGCAACGGCGCTTCGGATCGACGCTGGTGATTTCGCTCGAGCAGAGGTGCGTCCGCCACTAGAGGCGAATGGGTAACCGCGCGCGGCAGGGGGCCCCAGCGCACAGCTGACGCCGCGCCAGTTGATCGATGCAAAGCAGGCTCGCTCCAGGCCCGATCGCCCATCGTCCCCACGAGCGAGAGCGCGGAGACCACAACACCGAGCCGGAGCAGCCCGCGACGACTGCCCATCGCTACACCATGGGCTACTCAGCGAAGCGACGAATCCCCCAAGCGCGCCGAGCTATGACCCCAATCGGGTGAAATGACTCCGGCCCTCACGGCCAACCGGTGCCGCGGCCGCGAGCGCGTCATCGACACCTCACTTCTAATGAGGTGAAGTCGTAGGCTGAAATCGTGGCCGAAGGCATAACGCGACCAACAGAAGGGCAGCCGCGAGCGTGGGCGCACGTGGCGACTACTCACCTCGGCCTCCTCGCCACTTTGACTGCATTCTTGATTGTTGCCGCCAAAGCACTCTCGGTGGCAGGGCTCGATCCGTCCACGGCCTTAACGCTGGTTGAGCATGCTGGGCCCGTTTCGGTCTTGGTGGGGGCGTTGCTGGTTGGCTTCCCCATTCTCCTACTGATTGTCGTGATTGTGGCCCTGGTTCTCAAGCGGCTGACTGACACAACTTTAGATTTCCTTTTTGCACCACTCCTAGGTCTCGGATTTCTGGTTGTTCCGTGGATCGACTTTGTCGTCCTTTCGTTGCTGATAGTCGCGATCAGCATCTCCAGGGAAACTCCTCACACTCCGAGCCGGCTTCAACTGTTTATGTCCGTCAACGAGTGGCTCGATCGCAATAACCGAGGGTCCAAGTTCCTTTCCGGCCTGCTTGTCGTCTTGATCTTGGCTTTTTTTGCAGGCGGAATACCTTGGGTCCCGTTAGAAACTCTGGTGCTGGAGCACGAAGACATTGTTGGATACGTCATCGCAGATGACTCGCAGTGGACTCACGTACTCATCGACGACACGAGACAGATGCGTCGCCTTGCGTCGGACGAAATCAGCGCCCGCACGCTCTGCTATGAGGAGGGAAGGCCTCAATTCGAGGCGTCAATCGCCGGCAAGTGGGGTGCAAGGCAACCCTCTATCGCCCAACTTGTGTCTCGGAACCCAGTCTCCCGGCCTACTTACGCGGAATGTGGTGTGTAACCACGGATCCGGTGCCAACGTATGAGTTGGCAAGGAGTCTTCGGGATTTGACCTCGCGCCCACTGCCATCTCATCTGCAGTGGGGTGCGGCTCGAGAGCAAGCCCAACTCACGTGAGATTGATGGGTCGTTCAGTGGCAGATCCGGGCACCACAGCGGACGCGTGACTGGGTCGACGCCGTAGGAGCTCGCTTTGAACAGCACGGGAAAGTTCCACACTGCTCTGCTTGGCCTCCTCGTACATGTCCCGGGCTAGATCACGGCGAGGACCGCTTGGCCCCCAGAAATCCGCTTGGGTCACAGCAACATCAACGAGCTTCGTAGTTTCGTATACCTCCTGATTGAGCTCTGGCGACCAGACGTCGCCGGCAAAGGTGAGCATGAGCTGGCTCGCCTCTGCCCAACGCAGCTTGATCTCGGCAAGCTTCTGGTTGTCCGGGTGGAAATGAAAATCTGCTAGCAGAAACAGAGTCTGGTACAGCCGGCTCAGCATCTGGGAGGCATCGGCGCGCTTCTGTTGCCATTCCGCGAGCTCGGTAGCGCGCTCACTCTCGCTCAGCCGGATGAGACGGTCTTTCTCTTGCTGCTGCGCTTCTGCTTCTATCCGGAGCTGAAGTTCTCGCAGCCGGTGACGATTGTTGACGACCGTGACCACCAGAGAAAACAGGCCGGCAATCGCGGCTCCCCCTAGTGCGAAGATGCCCGGGATGTAGGGATCCTCCATGGAGTCAGATTTTGCGGGGTAGGGGGAGTCTGGATCAGGGAGTCAGGCCGAAGCTTGGCGGGAGGCTGGGCCTGCCTGGGAGGCCCGGGCCACCTGGTTGCAGAGCGGCTAGCAAGAGGAAGATCCCCAGGATCACCAAAACGATTCCTGCTCCTGCCAACAGGACGTCAGACTTTGAAAGTTCCATAGAAATCACCTCGCACATAGGTAGCCATTGCAGAATGACTTCGCCGGGTCTGAATCAGTTCCTTCACACCGGCTTCATTGCCACGGTTGGGCCAGAGAGAACGGCTGGCGGCCCAAATGGCTCCGATTCAAGTGGACAGAGGGAGTTTCTCGTTCTGCGAGAGACTGCAGGCGATAGCTTCAATCGCCACAACAAGGCGACGCAAGAGGGGGTGGCCGACTTGTCACGGCACCAGGCCCATGTGGGGCATACCAGGATCTCTGCTTCACGCCGACGCATCGTCGTTATTGATGACGAGCTAGCAACCCGGGCGCAATCAGAGCTGGAGAAGGATCCCAGCCCAGAAGAGCTAGCTCCTGTGCAGGAGGAGGGCGAGACTTCCTTCGCCGATAGGCTTAAGGGACGTTTGCGGCGGCGAACCGATGACGCTGTCGCTGGGGTGGTTACCACGGTGATCAAGATGCGCGAAGCCGCGTTGGACGTTGCGATCATCTCTGATTCCGAAGCAGCAGCAATGACTTTCCCCCCAGGTCACCCCGCACGCGGGGTCCTGTACGTGGCTCACCCCGTAATGCCAGGTTGGTACTACCCGGCCGCCCAGTTCCACCGCTTCGTTGTAGAGCACAAGTTCGCGGAAGCCATGGACCTCTTGATGGAGTTGGGTGCTCGCACGATGGAGATCGAACTTATCCGTGGGTACAAGAAACAAGATGTACTTGACATCTTGGCCGCGATCCCACTCGTTCGAATCGGAGGTAAGGCGGAAAAAGAACAGGACAGCACCTCGCACATCCACTGCTTGGCGGAACTAGAAGGCAGCACGGAACCCCGCTTGCCGGACGACCTCGTGTGGTACCCGCATGAACCGCTTTGGCGCAAGCTCGGCGAGAACCGACTTGAAAAGCGCCTTAAGAAGTTCCAGCTTGCGGTGCGTCACCTCGACAGCATGACCGTAGACAAGGAGCTCGAAGCCGCGGCCAAGGCAGCGAACCTCCGGATCGGAGGTCAACACATCCAACACGAAGAGGTAGTGATTCGCATTAACGGCGAATTTGCGACCTCCTCCGACGTCACGGGAGGTGGAACGTGTTGACGAACTCGAGGACACAGTCGGGGCACGACGCCGGCCTAGCCAGGTCGAGGTACATCTTGAACACCGACGGCGGAATCGTCGCGGCAGCGAACCAGCCAGAAGGTGAAGCCGCCATGGGAGTCCTCATCACCTCCGAGGATGGTCATGAGGTAGCGCGCGCCTCAGCGCGGCTGGGGTGGCAACAGGATCACCATGTCGCCGAGTTCAACGCATTGGTCTTCGGCCTCACCCTCGTCCGTCAACTGGGGATCGACAACTTAGAGATCAGAACCGACTCCGAGCTGGTGCACCGGACGGTGAAAGGTGAATGGAAGCTGCGCCCTGACCACCTCCGGAAACTTCGAGATCAGGCTGTCGAGCTGTGGGAGCTTGCCGGGCGCCCGACCATCGACTGGGTTCCGCGGAAACAGAACTCCCTCGCCGATGGTCTTGCCGGAGAAGTCCTGGGACCCCTCAGGCCGAAGCCTTCAACCCTTGCTCACATTATCGAGCGGGAATCTCCCGGATGAACGAACTCCTAAGGCGACGGCGGCCAGCGAAGACTCCGCCTCAGCAGGCTTCGGGTCGTCGGCATCGCTGCGGAAGAGCCGCCGTGCCGCGAGGGTTAACACTGTTGTGAACAGCCGCGCTAGGACGCTGGCTTGAGCGACAGATCAAGATCTTTGCAGGAGGAGGAAGCCCTTTCGCTGCTGCGTCAGCGTCGGGCAGACATATGCGATCTCCGAGTGGAGGAACACACGGTCAAGTTCGACGCGGACGAGTGGCGCCGCTGGTTCGATGGGAGTTTTTTCGAGCGAGACGAAGCGGTCGAGGTATTTAAGGGCGAGAGCAGCGCGCTGAGTCGGGACGAACTGTTTCAGCTGGCCGAGCGAGTTGCCGAGGCCGGCTACAACGTTCCAGATCTCAAGAAGCTATGGCTAGCCGTCTACGCGTGGGGCGGCGGTGTCGGAGCCACGGGCTACCGAGCGCGTGTCAGCGCGCGCCTGGCATTCTTCGATACCCGCTTCGACGAGAGCATGCGGCTTACAATCCAACGCTTGTCGAGCGACGACTTGGCCGGGGCCTATAGCGCGATCGACCCGGTGATCGGAGCGGGCGAGGGCTTCTTCACGAAGTTTCTCTACTTTGTCGCGAAGCCAGGTTCCGCCGACCGCCTCCCACTGATCTACGACGAACAGATGCGGCGAGCGTTACAAGGACTACTAGGAAAGAGGTGGGCGCTGCCCTAGGGGCAACGATGGCGACATCTGCCGCGGATGTCTATGACTTGTATGTCAGCAAAATGCACAGTTGGGCTAAGGAACTGACCTGCTCGCCTGAACAACTGGAGCTTTACCTCTTTAAGACTCGTGGGTCGGTCCGCGTTTAGCCAGGTTCCTCCCCAGGATCTGGTTCTGTTCGGGAGCGCACTAAATCGAGGCGGCAGAGGTCACATACCGTGACGAACTCCTCGTCCGATCCTTCCTGAGCCACACGCATCACGGAACGCGGATGAGCCTGCACGGCTGCCCCGCAGACGCGGCAACGGAAGTTGTCTCTCGTGACGACGCGCAAGATCTCTAGAGGCTTCAAGCGAACGGACTTGGGACGACGCCGGGCGAAATCCGCTAGAGCCTCGACCGACTGCGGATCGAGCAGTTCCCTACGGTCTCGCGCTACCACCCGCCCCGGCACCGTTCCCTGCAGTAGGCGACGTACCAGCGAACTCAGCGTTGAGCGGTCCACCGAGTTTGCGTGATGTTCCGACTGAACCTGTACCTCCACCAAAACCACCTCAACAACCACTTGAGACCTGTGCAAGAAGGCCTTCTGGCGGTGGCTGAGTCCAGCCTCCTCGAGAAAGCGCTTCCAGGTCACGGGGTCGAGGAGGGCTCGGATGGGTTCCATGCACTCATACAAGCGGAAGCCTGTGACAGTTTCGCCACCGCACTGCCGCAGTCGCGAAATGTTGTTTCGCGCTCTGCTTCCGAGCGTCCCTCCCGGTGGATAGCTTGCAGGTGTGCTGCACGAGATCGTGATCAGCAATTACAACCGTGAGGCATTTCAAAGTGTCGTGAGTCGAGCGCGGGCTGGCCCCTATCCTCCACTTCTCGTGGTCGGTCCTTCCGGTATCGGTAAGTCCCTCCTCCTAGACATGCTGATGTCGCGGACGGACGCACCCGTGACCAAGATGACTGCCGAGGAATGGATGACGCGGGCGACACATTATCGGTCACACATAGGACCAGCGACCGGGAAGATGTTCGAGGGGGCGGAGCTGGTCCTCATCGACAACGCAGAGACGCTCGCGGGAAAGCCCGCCACCCAGCGGGCGATGGCGCAAGCACTGTCGGCCCCGGGTCAGTCAACGGTGGTCGCCACCAATTCCGACGTCGCCTGTCTGGATCCGCTGATACACGGACTGCGGTCAGCCGAGATCTGTGGAATGGCGTCACCCGATGCTAATGAGCTCCACAGTATCGCTGGAGCGCTACTTTCAGATGACCCGGCAGAGGTCGTCCTGGATGCTGCTGCACACCCAGCCAACGTGGGCGAACTGGTCGGCGTCCTAGCCCGCAACCGCGCTCGAAAAGGCTTGCTGTAGCAACCTGGCGCCTTGGTCCAAAACATGTCTCACGCCTCCCCTAGCCTGATCTGAAGCCCGAGTAGGAGGTAAGGCATGGGCATCGCGACGCGTGGAAATCCTGAGCTGGGAACAGGTGGACACCGTGAGGCGCCGCAGGAAACTCGTTATAGGCGACCGCTAGGGTGATTGGACAGAACGACAGGGGGATCCATGGCGACGTTGGAAGCACGGGCTGGCAGTGGCATGAAGGTGAAGTAAGCGAAGCAGCCGAGCATTTCGAGATCCATCACTTCGAAGAAGTGGATAGGAAGACCACCACCGAATGGGGTCACCCCGTCGCGCGGGTTGGTCGATCCGGTGAGACCGTCGTCGTTCACTTCCTCACAGCCCACAGTGCGATACGAGACCTCGTGAAAGCAGATCTCGAGACATTCGTTCTCGAGGACGCAGGCGTAGACCCCTGGACTTATCTCAAAGCGTGGACGGGTCGGTTCGGGAACGCCTACTCCGAGACCCACTGGTCCTACTGGCCGGAGCAAGCGCATTCTCGGAACGATCAAGCCGACATGGGTGCAGAGATCTCCTGCTGGGAGAAGACCGACTACGTCTCCGGTGATGAAGAGATGACATCCTTCCGACGAGCGGCCAGGAAACACCAGTGCGAGTGGCGGGAACGAAACGGGCTGAAGCCGGGCGGACCGAAGCAGGGAGCTCAACGTCGACTAGTGGGCAGTTGGCTGGACCTCAGTGAGGCCGAAGAGACGTATGCCAACTTCCTCTCGAAGAGTGCGGGAGACGCCGCAAGGGACCGCATCGCCAATCCGCAGAAACACGAGGCCCCGCTGAAGGATCGCCTCTTATCGAACCTTCTGGCGTCTATGCCGATGTGCTTCAACTTGTTCGGCGACCTCTGGGCCGATCATGAGCTTGCAACCACAGCCCTGAAGACGTGGGTTCCGGACCTCCCCGGCGCGGTCACAGATGTGCGCTTCGAGTGGTCCCCTGGTCGCTCCGATCCCAGCTATCTCAACAACAGAACCGCGTTCGACGTGGCCTTCATCGTCGATATTCCGGACGGCACCAAAGGAGTCATCGGAGTGGAGACCAAGTATCACGAGTTCGCCATCAAGGAGGCGGTCCCTCGCGGCGACAAGTTGTTGCGATACACGGAGGTGAGCGAGCGGTCGAACTGCTTCAAGAAGGACTGGCCCCGTCACATCCTAGGCTCCACCCTGCAGCAGCTGTGGCTCGACCACCTCCTCGCGCTGTCCATGACACAGCACCCCTCGCACGAATGGACCTGGGCTAAATCACTGGTGGTTTTTCCGCACAACAACAGCTCGTTCGCGACTGCCACCGAGAGCTACAGAGTCGTACTAGAGAACACAACGGCTTTCGAGACACGAACGGTCGAGACCCTTCTGGATGCGCACGTGCTTCTACCCGACCTGGAGAGCGATTTCCGGGAGCGGTACCTGTGGTGAACGCAGCCGATATTCCGGATGGCACCATCGTGCGGGCGCGACTGATCGGCTACAGCGAGAAAGGCGGCGAAGTAGATGTCCCCGATTACGAAGCCGAAGGCGTCGGGCCCATCGTCCAAGGACCGCTGAAGACGCGCCAATCGATCCTCGGGCACACATCTTGCTTCGTGAACAAGTGGGCGGTCGAAGAGGATTCGGTCGAGTTGGTCGAGGGGCAGTGAGCTCAATCGACGAAATCGTCCAGGCGCTGAGCAGGCCTCCGAAGTCCTTACGCGAAGTGCAGGCTCGTGATGGGATCCCGGCGCAGCCAGGGCTTTACGCGTGGTGGACCAAGCGAGGATCGATCCCGTCGGTACCGGGATGCCCTCACCCCACCGAGGGGGAGCTTGACCTCTTCTATGTCGGTATCTCGCCGAGCCGGGGCACGTCATCAGCAACCCTCCGGAGCCGCGTCACCGGCAACCACATCGGCGGCAACACAGGGAGCTCGACCTTTCGACAAACACTGGCGTCGCTGCTCTCCGAGGAGAAGGGGTGGAAGCCGGTCAGGGTGGACAGACCGCTGCTCACGCCGGAGGACAACAAAGCACTCACCGACTGGCAGCACGAGCACCTACGCCTCACGTGGGCGACGCATCCGGAACCGTGGAGCATCGAGCACCAGGTGATCGGCCGGCTCCAACCGCCCTTGAACCTCATGGGCAACCGGAGTCATCCATTCGCCGCCACCGTCAGCGCCGCTCGCAAGCGCTTCAAAGACGCGGCGGCAGCAAACCAGAAAGAGATTTAACGGAGCTTCCGAAAGGTCACTCGCTCGGCCGTCAAGTCCAGGTCATCAACCCGCCAAGCCGGATCGAGCCATGCCTTCGCGTGATAATTGCTCGGGGTATTGGCCCACCAGGCCCGATGGTTGCGGGCCGACTCGGGGAGCTGCTGACCCAGGCGGTCCTCAAGCTGGGCGAACGTCACGTGGACGACCGTCCCCGTCTGAGCAGTCAGAAGCTCGCGCAGGGGGCCGTATTTCCGATTCGCCTTCTGTTGAAGGCTCCCAGGAGGCACGATCCAGCGGATGTCCCCTTCCCGCCAGATAAATCGTTCAGCCGCTCGGCGGCGGCGTTCGTCGAAGATCTCTTCTTTCGCTTCCTCAAGGTCCTTGCCCTGCAGCTTGTAGAAACTCAGCTGCCGACCAGGCGTCACACTTGCCGCCGCCTCGGCGATATCTGCAGGCGAAGCAGATCGCGCCTAAACCGCTCGTCACTGCTTCACGTCCCGCTGCTGCCGACGTCTCCACTTCTCTTCTATCTCGGCCGCGGCCCGTTCGTTGCCGAAGGCGTGGATGATCCAGTCCAAGATGTTCCCCATCGCCTTCCAGATGACGATCCAGATCGCGCCGGCCAGGACGACACTGCCAACCAGAATCACGATCCCGATGACGATCAGCTCCATCACAATTCCTCCAGAGACCCCGCAGCCGAGTCATAGTCGGCAACGGGCCACGGCACCTCGTAGTAGCGCCTCTCCTTCGCCCGCTCAAGCAGCGCCTGTAGGCGCTGTCCGCCGAGGACCTTGAGGGTGAACTTCGACGGGTCCCCTTGCCGCACGTTCTCAACGACGTAGAGATAGAAGTTGGGGTTGCGCCGGGCCTCATCGACCTGGCGGGTCTCGAGCCACAGTCCCAAGCCGCGGTTGAAGCCGCCGAAGGCTTTGACCTCGATGATGCGATCACCACTCTCAATGTCTGCTGGGGCCCCGCGGTAGCGTGTGTCGCGGGCGTCGCGGCCGGCTGCGCGCTCGATTTCGATGATCCAGTCGATCGCGGCCTGCTCTATGGCCTTGTTCCCCTTCAGCTCCACCAAAGTCCTCCCCGCAGAAGACCGGATGGTCGGCTCGAGATGAACCGGCCACCGAAGATGTCCTACCTATCAGCTTTCGTCCTTCGGCTCCTGGGACGGACGACGGCGGGCACGTTGCTTGCGATGCTGGTCGTAGTGCATGGCCTTGCTCGACATGGCGTCGTAGGAACCCGGTGCTGCCATGTTCGAGTGGGATTCAAGAATCTCAGCCTCGCTAAGGAGTTCCTCGGCGCGCTTGGAGTTGGCCGCGATAGACCTCAGGTTCTGCGCGGAGTTTCGCAGCAACTTCTGCGCCTCGTCGTATTCACCGTGGTCGGCGCGGTTACGGGCCTCTTTCTGGGCACGAGCGGCCTTAAGGATCACGACCTCTTCGATCACGTCTGGGTTGGGAACAGCAGCGTTGGCCTCATCCGCAGACACGGCGTTGACGACGATCGGCAGCGTCAGCTCGTGAGTAGCGACCTGATCTCCCACGGTGACGTAACGCAGCACCACCTCTGCCACCTTCTTCACGCCGAGCTTCGCCATCTCGGGAATGTGCAGTTCGAATACCACCCGCCGGTTCTCTTCTGTGTAGGCATCTCCAAGATTCACCTGCACGCCGCCCACGACGCCCGTCGTCGGATATTCGTTGAGGATGCCCAGCAACTTCACGTCCTCGGTGGCGCGGATCTCGATGCTCACGTTCTGAGCAACGAGGCTGGCGAGGTCCTCGAATTCCTTCGCGAAGATCCCAGGCGCGTCCTCGGGACTCGCCGCGAAGTACGACTTGCCGGCGCCGGCATCGGCGAGCGCCGTAAGTAATTCTTCGTTGAAGCCGTCACCGTAGCCAATGGTGGTGGTGCCAACGCCGTCGCCCGCGATCTTCGTGGCCATCCCCGTCAGCGTGTCGCTGTCGGTGATCCCGCTGTTGGCGAGACCGTCTGTCAGCAGCAGAACCTTACGGGCGGTGCCGTCGGGAGCGCGACCAACCTCTTCCACCCCCTTGAGCCAGCCGCCTGACAAGTTCGTCATCCCACCGGGATAGATCCCGTAGATCCGGTGGCGCAACTCGTCCTTATCGACGGGCGCAAGCGACGAGACCAGATCGACCTCATCGTCGTAGGTGACGATCGCTACCTGGTCGGTCGGGTCGAGGCGACGCATGAGGTAGTCGGCAGCGGCCTTCGTGTGCTCCAGTTTCGGGCCACCCATCGACCCTGAGCGATCGATCACCAGCGCCAGGTGGAGCGGTGGGCGCTTCTTGGCCTTCTTTGGTGCCGGCACATCGAGCTCGAACATCGCGTGAACGACATGCTCCCCCTCCACCGCGACCAGGTTGTGGTCGAGCTTGATATTCGCCTTCATGTGGATCCCCTTTCCATCCCCGATCTGTCTTCCTCAATATGGGGAGGGGGTGTGACACTTTTGGAAGAGGAGCGAGAGAGGGAGCTTCAGTCACGGCGTCTGGGGGGTCGGAGCCGTAGCGAGGCTACGTAGAAGGCTGCGTACCGTGAATTCACCGTCGTATATCGGGCGCCCAGCACGCGTGAAAGCGGCTTCATGCCAGGCCGCTGCGACAGTCCTCCGCTAACCTTGCCGCTCGAAAGGGGGACGCAATGATCAAGGACGACCATTGGCCGGTAGCCCGACTGATCCCGATCTCATCCGCCTCCGGGATTGAGGCTCAGGAGCGGCGAGCGGCGTCGGCTCTACTTGCCGTCATCTCTGCCGTTCCCGAATTCGGGAGGAGCTTGCTCAAACCCCTCGGTGCAACTGCTGGAAAAATCGAGGCCTTCGTCGAGGTCCCATTCAAACTCGCTGACGGCAGATCGATTCGACCAGACGGGATCCTCGTCATATCCCGCGGCGCCACGTCTTGGGGAGTGATCGTCGAAACCAAGGTGGGCTCGGCTTCCCTGGAGAAGGACCAGATCGACGCTTACCTTGATCTGGCGCAAGAGCTCAAATTCAACGCGGTTCTTTCCATCTCCAACCACTACGTCACCTCATCCACCGCCTACCCAATCGAGGTCGACAGGCGGAAAGCGAAACGGATCGCCCTCCATCACTGGTCCTGGATTGACGTGCTAACCGAGGCGGTGGTTCAGAAACAACACCGCGGAGTGAGCGACCCAGACCAGGCCTATATCCTCAACGAGCTCATCCGCTATTTGAGCGATCCTAGATCTGGAGCTGTGTCCTTCTCCTCGATGGGCCCGAGCTGGATCAAAGTGAAGGATGGCGCTCGAGAGCAGACCCTGCGCAAGACCGATGCGGACGTTGCTGCCATTGCAGGCCGCTGGGATGATCTAGTTCGCTACCTCGGGCTGGAGTTGACCAAGGACCTAGGCCGGGATGTAAAACAGGTATTGAACAAAGATGAACGCACCCCGACCGCAAGACATGGGGCTCTGAAAACGAGTCTCGCAGAGCGAGGACTGCTGTATGCAGACTTGCAGGTTCCGGATGCGGGCACTATGCACATCGTCGCGGACCTGCGAGCTCGACAGGTCTCCGTGTCGACCGACATTGATGCGCCGAGGGAGGGCCGTTCCAAAGGCCGGGTGTCGTGGCTCTTGCGGCAGCTACAGAATGCGCCCGAGAACCTCAAGGTCGAAGCCCGGTTGGCGCGTTCGCAAGCCACGCTAGCGGCCTCCCTAGCAGAAGCTCGAACCACGCCCGAACGTCTACATCCAGAGCAGCCTAGAGAGATTCGGCAGTTCGGGCTGACGCTGACTCGAAACATGGGTCTCAAGCGCGATGCAGGCAAGGGCTCCTTTATCGACAGCGTCTTGGAAACAACCAAGGACTTCTACGGCGAGGTTCTACAAAACCTTCGGCCCTGGAAGGCCAGCCCGCCCAAGCTTCAAAAGCAACCCCCGGTATCAGAACCCGAGGCGCCCGTCACCCAGATACCTTCGCAATTAGAGGAGCCTGTCAACGCCGCACAGAGGGAACAAGCTGAGGCGCGAGATTCTGCCGAAGCAATCTCCAACCACTAATAGTTGAGGTATGGCCTGTGCTCTAGCCGCGCTCTTCTCTGATGACGTCCTCGGACCCGCAGGAAGGGCAGTTCACTCCTCCGGCCTCAGGATCATCGGTCCAGGTCAGGTCTAGATCTTGATCCGCCCAGGACGCGTCACAAGCCTGACAGAACAACAGATCCCAGACGCCTGCCCCTAACTTCGCTGCAATAACCATGCCGTCCCCCTCGGTGAGTGCCTGTTTTGTACCTTCGGCCGCGAACAGGAAGACTGAAATACGTAAATCAGGCAAGCAAGAGAAGCCGTTCAGCCTTGCCCAGCATGTTCAGCCAGCAGACAAAGTGCGTTGGCGAGTCGCATGTGCTCGGGTTTGCGACACATCGGCAGGAGCATGATGGGGTTGCAGACAACGATGGCGTAGGACTTCCCGCGCGACACCGCTACGTTGAGCCGGTTACGGCTATAGAGGAACTCGAAGTTGCGCGGGATGTCCTCGGGCGACGACGTCGTGATCGAGTAGATGGCGACGACCCCTTCCTGACCCTGGAACTTGTCCACCGTGCCGACCGGCACGCCGGTGGGGACTCGTTGACGGAGCCGGGCCACCTGGGCATTGAACGGGGCGACCACGACGAGGTCCTCAGGAGAAATGATCTTCTGTTCCCCGTCGGAAGTCGTCCAGGTTCTGCCGATGAGGTCTTTGGTCAAGTCCGCGATGGCATCGGCCTCCTCCCAGGAAAAGATCCGATTGCCCTCGTGCGACACGCCCAGCAGATGGATCCCTGGGCTCAGTCCTCCGTCCACCACCTGTCGATCGCGCCCGTCGACAGACTCGAGCCGGGCATCATAGAAGGCCTCGGACACATAGCTCGTGAGAGCGGGATGCATCCGAAAAGTGCGCTCCAGGAAAAGTCCCCGTTCGCTCGGGATCGTCTCGGACCCGGTCAATACATGAGTGAGAGCGGAGGCGTCCGCCCCCTCGGGATGGATGCCTTGGGTTGGCTGGTTCAGCTGTTGAGGGTCGCCGAGCAGGATGATGTTGCGCGCTGACACCCCCACGGCAAGTGTGTTGGCCAGCGAGAACTGTCCAGCCTCGTCGATGAACAGCGTGTCCAGCTGAAGATCGAGAGCGGGGCGACCAAGAGCCCAGGCGGTGCCGGCGACCAGGTTGAAGTCGGGAGACCGAGCCATGTCATCGAACTGAGCCGGTGAAGCAGCCAGTGTCGCGGCGGCATGCTTGCAGGCATCCTGTTCGTTGCAGCGCTGAACGGCCTTGAGGGAAACGCCTTCCTCGTCCGCCGCCTCAAACACTGCATCCAACAGGTTCGAGATGACCTTGTGGCTGTTGGCCGTTATGCCGACCCGTCTGCCAGCCTGGATCAGATCGAGAATCATCCGAGCGCCCGTGTATGTCTTGCCGGTTCCAGGCGGCCCCTGCACGGCCAGGTACGAGTTGACCAGCTTTGTCACTAAACGACGCGCGGCTTGAATGGCAGCCTCCCCAGCATCGGTGAGAGCCGCGCCGGATTCGAGCGCGTGGACCACCGGCAAGTCACGACGAAGCAGAGCGGTGACTGCTCGGAACCTGCAGGCCTCCAACGAACCGGTCGCGATCACATCGCGGGCAAGACGCAGCAGAGCAGCTCTCTGGTTGTCCGAGACGTACGGAGCTCCCGGACCAATCGCATCAGGATGCGTGAGCTCTCGACCCCGGCCACGTTTGAGCCAGACCTTGCGGTTCTCGAAATCGATGTTGGCGATGGATCCTGCGCCGGTTCCCGTGCGGGTGTCGACGACCGAGTCGCCTACCTCAAGTTTCGTCTCCTGATCCGGAAAGGAGTAACGGTGCAGGTCCGAGCGAGCGACCGCGCCGTCGACGCCCTCATACGACAGCACCGCGAGCGCATCCCGGTCATCCAGCAGGTCGGGGGCGGACTGCTTCTGCCGCTCGAAATACGCCCACCACTGGGACTTCTCCTCGCGGCGATGCCAACCCAGAAGTTGCGCCAGAAGCCATCGCGCTCGTTGATCAGCGTCCCACGACCCCGCGTCCTCGGGGAGCTCCTGGGTCAAAGCATGAACGAGTTCAACGACCTGGGTGCGATCCTCCTCAGCCTCGGCACCCTGAAGCCCGTCCAACACCGGGGGTCGCGATAAAGCGCCCCAGGCTCTTTCCGCCTCGTGCCGACGTTCCTCCAGCCAATCGCGGAGAGCGATCAAAGAGCGGCAGTCGGCTTCGTTGTAGATACGGATCTCTTCAAGAATGCGATGGTCGCCAGTGCGCAACCAGCGGTCGTACTCCACCATGCTGGAGCCGGCCTCAGTAATGTCGTCAGTGCGCTCGAAGTCGTAGAAGAGCTCCATGACCTTGATCGAGTAGCTCTCCTCCGAGATGCGCATCGTCTGTTTGACGATCCTGAAAAGGTCGACAAAGACCTTGCCCCGCAGCAAGGTGTCAAGCTCTTGCTCTCGCGTTCCATAACGCCCCTCAAGACGTTTGAGTGCCCCCGCCTCGTATCCGCCGTAGTGGTAAACGTGCATCTGAGGATGAGAGCGGAATCTCGCGAGGACGAGGTCGACGAAATCCTCATACATATTTTGTTCGTCGGCGCGAGTGTGGGCCCAGCGCTCAGTGAAGCTGCCATCAAGACCGTCGATCCAGCCGAACAAGTATTCGAGTCCAACATCCTCGCTTGTGTACTCCGCATGCTCGATGTCGAAGAAAAGGTCACCGGACGCCGGCTCCGGAAGAGCTTCGAACCCCAACCCTTCCCCGGGGGGCTCGAGAAGCTTGTAGATGTGGCTGCCGGTGCGTTCGCGCTCGACCTGCAGTGAGGCCTGATCCTGGAGGCGGGCAAAGTTCGCGGGTGAGACGCCGTCCACCGGGCGATCGGACACGGAGCCAGCCAGTTCGTCGATCGTGGGCACCTTGTCCGCTACCAGCTTCTTGATCTGGTCCTTGCGAATGTCCGCTACGAAGGTCAGATGGCGGTCGGCACGACGCTGCTTGTTACAAGGACCCGCCCAACGACAGATCTTGCAGTGCTCCACGGGATCGGGATAGGTAGGAAGGGGTGACGCCTCGATCGCTGACTCGAACTCGCGTTTGACGGCCCGGTAGTAGGCGACGTAGTCATTCAGTTTGAAGGCTGGAGCGCTGCCGTCGCCTAGGAGCAGGTGGCCATATTGAGGGTGCGTCCCCTGCAGACGCTGCAGATGCTCGGAGTAGTTACAGATTTGAAGCACGGCGGCAGCCTTAGCCCGGCGGGCCAGCTTCGTGTCCCAGACCTCGTAGGAGTGGGGGCCGAGATCGCTGGGGGTGTCCACCTTCAGTAGGAAGTCGGCGTGACCTCGCCAAACTCCGTCGAAGAAGGTCGCCTGGTAGATAACGTCAGCGCCCGACTTCATCACCCCGGCCGTTTCCGCGGCGCGCTCCTCGAGTGATTCCACGTCCTTGTCGGTATCAGCGACCTCAACAACGGTCAGGCCCCGCCCCTTCAGTTCTTGGAGGTACTCAGCCTCGTGCTCATCCCCGAGGCGCGAGATGATGTCGAGGAGAGGGTCATGCCGGTGGGGTCGCTCGACCTTTCCCTTAGCCAGAAGCTGGTCCAGCTGCGTGAGATGCCGACATGCCAGGAAGCCTGTGAGGTCGCTTGCCGAAAAAATGAGTTGGTCGTCCGCCTGATACATGTGCTTCCTTCCGGCCTAAGAAACCCTGCGACCCACTACGCCCGCCGAGGCTCTAATCGAAGCGGAGCATCCGCCGGAATGTTTGCGCTGCCTGGCTGCGTTTCCCCACGCCACTGTTGTACACGCCGCTAATTGCGAACTGGGGAGTCTTAGTCCCCTGCTTGTTAATGAGATTCGGGTTGGCTTCCTTGGCCATCTTGATGAGCCACTCCTCGACCGCACGAATAACCCTCTTGTTCGCTGCTCCGCGGCTAGCTTGATAGACGACAAAGAACAGAACCAGACGACCGGTGCGATTCCTCATTCCCCTGTGAGCCTTATTGATCTTGTCGGGAGTGAAGCATTCGTTGCGAAAGGTCCTGCTGGAGGTCCTACCTACATAAATGGGCAAGAGCGCTCCGCGGCTGGTGCTAAGAGCGAAGACATAGCAGCCCCGCGCGTCAGCGGCAGCCTTCGTCGTCTCCCAGAAGTCTCCGAGCCGCTTCTCGACTATCCATTTGTTCGCGCCCGGACCAGCCGTCGGAACCGAGAACGGACCGCGAACGGTGAAGTTACGGACTGGCATCCGTCCTCCAGAGGTTAGTAGCTACCTGGTCATACTTCGTCGGCGGTGACCGCTACAGCGAAAGGCACGTCCAGCGTCTCGAAGTGCCTAATCCCACAACGAACCTTGTCCGCCTCGCTTGTCCGCAGCTTCAAGAAGTCCTTCGTACCTTTGGTCTCGCGGGCGAGATAAAGCGCCTCCCCATCGTCCTTCAGAATTGCCCAGTCTGGGTTGTAGGTGCCAAGAGGCGTCTCGATCTTGAACCAGTCTGGCAGCTTGACGAAGAGCTTGATGTCCTCGCGCTTATCCAGATCCTCGGCAAACTGACGCTCGATGTCCGACTCATAAACCACATACTCGTAAACAGACTTCGTGACCGGAACGGCGTTCAAGTAGTTGATCAACTCCTGGTTCTCGAACCTCAGCATCTCCCACTCAGCCTCAGCGGGGTCACCCTCGAGCTTTTCGTACTTGATGCCGTCGACCAGGAGTCTGCGCAACTCACCTTTCAGGATGGCGCTCACTTGATCGAGGAATCGCTGGGGGTTCAAAAACACATCCCCAAGGCGCCCGCTCGTAATGAGGATCTTCGCCAGAGTCGATCTGGTGAGTTCGGTCTCGTTTTGGAGGTAGGCCAACAGATCTGGCAAGCCTGTCCCTCTCACGTCGACCTTCTCGTCGGAGATCGTGATTGTCTCCCCTGCGACTCCGCCCTTAGCTACGGTGAGCACGCCCGCTTCGACATGAATTGTCGGAGGCTCCACCTTGGGCATGTTCTTGATCGCGTACACCGCTCGCTCCACGAGCGTTGCTGAATCGAATTCCACGCGATAGGTCGTTCGAGGTTTGATTTTGTTCCAAAGCGCCTGGAACTCAGGACTCAGCCGGACTTCCTTCTTGAGGTTGTTGACCCCCTCGTCCCTCTCCCTGCGGATGTGCCGCAAGATCTGGAACCCGGCAATAAGGTCCACAACCGAGGGTTTGACATCATTGAGGTCTTCAGGCAGCTCTAGCGAGAACTTCGGTGCCTTCGGATCAAACGCGGGCTGAATCCGACCCTCTGCGTCGAGCATGCCTTGATCTACTAAAGATGACCAAATGCTCTTGGCCGCTTCCTTGCCTATTGGTCGCTCGGCGTTCTCAACTACCCGCACGATTCGCGCTAGTGCAGTGAGCGGAACCTTTCCGAAGGCCACCCCGCAGTCCTCTTCGTACTCCGTTTGGAGAGCTTTGGCAAAATCCTCATAGCTCTCGTTCGCCATTACGTAGAGTTTGTTTACGGAGTCATCAAAGACCCGCTCACCAGCCTGATTAACCGGCAGTCGCAGGCCGCGGCCAATCTCCTGTCGTTTCTTCACGACGCTTTTGGACTCGTTCAGGGTGCAGATCTGGAATACGTTCGGGTTATCCCATCCCTCGCGCAGGGCCGAATGGCTAAAGATGAAACGGAGCGGTTGGTCCAGCGAGAGCAGACGCTCCTTGTCTTTCATGATCAGGTTGTACACGTCGTCATCTGCCTGCGTGTTCCCCTTCGTGTCCCTGAAGACGCCCTTCTTGTCACTCGCGAAGTAGCCGTTATGTAACTGATCTATCGGCTCGTTGTGCCAGGGCAGCCCGCTGTAACGGTCCTCTTTGATCAATTCCTGTAGGGATTCCTCAAATGCAGTGGCGAACTTGCCCTTTACTGGGTTGCCGTCCTCGCCGTAGTCCCGGTAATTGGCAACACGATCAATGAAGAAAAGAGTGAGGATTTTTAGACCCCGCTCCTGGACCGCAAGCTCTTTTTCTAAGTGCTTTCGCACGGTGTGATGGATTTGAGCGCGCCAGAGATCGTCCTGCAAGCCACCGGTCTCCTGTCCCAGTCGAAGGGTTTTCCCGCTTGAGAATCGGACGTACTCACCACCGGGTTCGGCATTGATCTCCGCAACCTCGAATCCACTGGAGTACAAAGACCGCTCATTTGAAAGAGTGAACAAATCGGCGCCTTGCTTGACCGTGATCACCTTTTCTTTCGGACCGACAGAAGTCTGCACTTGAATCCGAAGCCTCGCCTTTATTCCCTTCTTGTACTCAATGGATTCGACTCGAACGAAGGGGGCATTCGCGTCCCCCTCAGCCTTAGCGCTGGCAACGACGATCTGCTTGACTAGTCGAAGTTCAAAGGCTCTGATTGGATCAAGGCGGTAAACCGGGTTGTAAAGGTTCCGGTGCGTTGCCGAGTACCGCAACGTAAACAGCGGATTCAAGGCCTTTATGGCCTCCTGAGCCTTGTCGGTGGCATCCACACTCTGAGGCTCGTCGATAATTACTACAGGACGAGCCGCTTGGACGAATTCGATGGGCTGCCGGCCCGATAACTTGTCGCTTTCCTTGTAGATGACGTTGCTCTTCTTTTCCTCTTCAGTACCCGTGAAGTTCTTCCGGAAGGCATCGATGTTCATGACGAGAATCTGAAGCGTGTTACTTCTAGCGAACTGTCGCAGTCGATTCACCTTCTTGGCGTCATAGACGAACGACTCGAATGGCAGGTTGTTGAAAAGCGCCTCGAAATGATCAGCCGTTATCTCGATGTTCTTCAGAACGCCCTCCCGAATAGCAACACTGGGAACAACGATGATGAATTTTTGGAACCCGTATCGCTGAGATAGCTCAAAGATCGTTCTCAGATAGACGTAAGTCTTGCCGGTGCCGGTCTCCATTTCCACCGAGAAGTGAGGACATAACCGCTCCTGATTCGCGGGCAGATCAAAGAGCCGCCACCCCTCTGGCTCGACAGATTCATCAGACACCTCGATGTCATTACGCGACTGGACTGCACGCAGGTTCTTACGCAGTTCTTCGGCGTCCAGCAATAATTGGTTGCCAACGCCGAGTTCCATTTGCGAATGACCGGACAGCAACCCGCCCGCAGACCCGAGGTCAATGACGGAGTACTCGGGCGCGCCTTGGGGCTGGCCCTCGAAGAGGTCCGCGACGGCCGCCATAGCGTCCAGCTGAAACTGCTGGTTCGGATCGAACTGGAGCTTCATCGTCATACTGTCTTGAAGCTGGGGACGTCTTTGGTCTTGAAGATCTGGACCGCGTTAGCCTTGAGCTGATCGTTCTCAGCAAAACCTTCGTCCAGGCAGACCACGCGGTGGGGTTTCAGCTCGGCCATGGCGCGGATGGCGTCGAGCGAGAGATTCCGCTCTAGGCAAATGAAAAGGGCGCCGTCGGCGATGCTATGGACGACGGCGTCAGCACACTTGATCTCTTCGACCGAGGTAGTGAGAGGGAAGCCGCTCTTGAGCAAGATCTCGTAGAGAAGATCTTCATCACTCCTGCCCTCGCGTATGTGGGCCACGTGAAGGTCCAGTTGTTCGGAAAGAGCCTCCTCGTCCGTAGCGGCAGAGGCATCCCACGTCTGGAAGTTGGACTCAGCCAGCTTGAAGACTCGGAAGCCACGGTCTGGCAGCCCGGCTGCAGCGGCCTCTAGGTTCCGTGAGTCCTCTTCGTTCAGCCTGTCGATGACTCGCCGCACCCGCTCCTTCGTGATGTCCGCGATCGTCGCGAGGCTCATATCCAAAGCCGCTTTTCCGGATCTAGACGACGCGTCGCACGGTTCCGGCAGTTGCACCAAAATGAAGCGGTGTTGGGACCCCCGACTCTTGTTGAGTCGCAGCACCGCTTCGCCGGTGGTTCCTGATCCAGCAAAGAAGTCCAGGATCAGCTCACCTCTGGAGTCGCCCAGAATGTAGTCAAGGAGCTTTGCTATTTCTTCATGGTCCTTAGGGTTATCAAATACCTTCGCCCCCATCAGTCCACGGAGATACTTCACTGCCACCTGTGACTGCTTATAGAAGTAGCTACCTCGAACTTGCGTGGCGAGTTCTGCCTCCTCATGGCCCGCTGCACTCTCGTCTGGCTCCCCCTCTAGTTCCTGGCGGATGGGGCGAATGTGGGCTTTGCGGAAAGGCGGTTGCGTGTGGTCGTCCCGGAATACGACAAGTCCTAAACGGATTTGCCGTTGCATCTCGGCAGGAGAGGAATAGATCCAGCCGCGCTCCGGCACTCTGCACGGCTGCCCTGTGATCGGGTGGATCACGTCGTAGGTCGGACCATCACCTCCTGGCCATGAGATGTCTCGGTCTCGCCACGGACCATGCTCATCAATCCGCCTGTATCGAGACCACTTCTTCGAGGGGTGAGAGTTCGGAAGCGACTGGAACCAACGCTGAATCTCCTTCTCAACCGCCTCGTCCGAGTCTCCATGAGCCGCGCGTAAACGAAGATATTCTTCCCATATCTCCCGCGCCCCCGGCTTCTCCTCACGCCAGACGGTATCCACCTCGCGGAGCTTCTCAAGTGACTTCGCATATACGAGCATGTATTCGTGTCCAACGGAAAACAACTTCGCGTCGTTCTTCCGTCCCTTCTCCCAAACAAGAGCAGCGACCAGGTTTTCTTCCCCGAACACCTCACTCCCAAGTTTTCTCAAATTGTCGAGCTCTGCATCGTCGATGCTTACAAGAAGGACCCCTTCTTCCTTCAGAAGATTTCGGGCCAGGTACAGGCGCGGGTACATCATCCGGAGCCAGTTCGAGTGAAAGCGGCCAGTCCTGTCTGTATTAGTGCTGAAGCGAGTTCCTTCGGCGTCTACCTGACCGGTGTACTGAAGATATGTCTTCAGGCTCTCGGCGTAGTCGTCCGGATAAATGAAATCGTTGCCCGTGTTGTAGGGCGGGTCGATGTAGATCATCTTGATCTTGCCGAGGTATGACTTCTGCATCAGCTTCAGCACCTCGAGGTTGTCTCCCTCGATGATCAGATTCTCCGTCGAGTCAAACCCGACCGACTCCCCCGGCGCCGGCCGCAGCGTCGCCAAACTCGGCGCCTGAATGGTCCGGAAACAATCGGCCTTGCCCGGCCAGGACATCCCGTATCGCTCCTTGCCGACATCCAGGTCATCGCCAAGTGCGAGCCGGAGTCGATCGAAATCGATCAAGCCACCTTCGGTCACTACCTCCGGAAATAGGCGGCCCAGCTCTCGCGTCTTCTCTGCTACGACGACCGGGGGGGCAAGGTTGAAACGCTCGGGCATCTCCCCGTCCTCAGGCAGTCCTACCGCTCCCTGCTGTATCAAACCAACCCCCACCTCGAAATGGTCAACACGACTCCGTCAAGGTTCGGCTTGATGGGTCACTGTGGCTCGGAACCTGGCCCAGACCGTCGGAGCAAAAACTGACGAGACGCACCGCAGCAAATTACTTGGTGGGGAAGTCGGTCAGGGAATCCGATGCGTCGTGCGGATCGGCGCCGGGCGCGTTCAGCCCCTCCGCCTCGGGAGACTCAGGATGTGCCTGTGAGTAGGGGGTGGCCCCCGGCTCCAGGATCTTGAAACTTGACCGCAGTAAGTCCTGCACTACTGGCTTCAAAAGGTCGGCGCGTTGCAGTCGCAGACCGATCGGGTTGGAGCCCGCGTTGTAGTTCGGCGTCCACGAGCATGAGAGCGCATTGTCTTGAAGGCGCTCCTGGAACCGCTCGAAAGCAACGGAGGGCTCTGCACGTGATCCGTCAGGATCAGGCAAATACACGGTACCGCCATCCTGCTTGGGCCATATAGGAGCCCACACCCGCCGACCGCGCCGTACCCCAATGTAGGATTTGGGCCCGTAGTCCACTCGAACATCGCCGAGGTTTTCCTCGACCCATGCAACGAAATCGTTATGAAATTCCCATGCCTCCTCGGTGCACTGCTCCTTCCAATCCTCTGCAGTACGAAGACCACCTTCGGCGCTGGCAACACCACTGATGTCGAGGCTCTCGTTTACGAAGAGGGTCTCTGGCACCAGCACCGCTTCAGTCCCAGCCATCCAGGCTCGAAGCTCGATTACGATCATTGGGACGTATTCGGCAAGGCTTTTGAGCGCTTGGTGGTAGCGGCCCCCGGCGCTCTCGGCGACAAGAACAGCTACGTGGTCCTTGTCCGGATAACGAACTCGATTCTTTCCCCAGTAGTCGAAGACCCGGAACCCGTGCGAGGCGTCGACCTCGCCAAGCTGAACCTCGATGCTGTAATAGCGGTCACCGTCTGCGGCAAGGATGTCTAGGCTGCCGCCCTTCTCCTGAGTGAGTTCTTGAGCAACGATCGACACGGGGCCGAGTCCGAGGCGCGCTGGGTCTTGAGCTAGCCAGTTCTGGAGCCAAATCTCGTCGCGGCCCAGATCACGGATTCGCGTTCGCCGACCGCCGAAAACGGCCTGTGGCTGTTGATCCACATGATCCCCCTTTGACGTCCTTGACCATAGCGCGATGCGGGCCGACGAAAAGGGGGATAGGTCCGGGTCACGGAGATTACGCGCTCTAACAAAGCAGCTCCGGCTCCCGCCCGCTGAACGACGACAGGTTCAGAAGCAACCGCTATAAAGAGGTCAGACGACGACGGAGGACGGGATGCGCCATTGAGTCCAGGGATATTTGTCATCAAGCAGGGCGGTGAGCTCGTAGAAATGGGAATTCAGCCCTATGAAGCCGAAGACGTTCTTCAGAAGCTGGTGGCGGACTACCCAGGAGTTCTTGCCGGAGAGGGCCAAACGTCAGAGCGCCGTTTCGCCTTGATAAAGCGCGAGGCGGGGATCCCCTCGCATGCGGGGGGTGCGGACCGCTGGAGCCTGGATCACCTATTCGTGGATGATGAGGCCGTTCCCACCTTTGTCGAGGTCAAGCGCCGGACTGACAACAGGATCCGGCGCGAGGTCGTCGGACAGATGCTCGACTACGCCGCGAATGGCCTGTCCTACTGGCGTGTCGAGACCCTGCGCGAGAACTTTGAATCCACACAGACAGGTCGCGGCGAAGATCCGGCTGAGGTGCTGCGAGAGCTTC
Organism: Actinomycetota bacterium; assembly: GCA_030776625.1. NCBI lineage: Bacteria > Bacillati > Actinomycetota > Actinomycetota bacterium. The sequence goes on from JALYHL010000001.1 coordinate 728,545, forward strand.
TAGCAAACGAAGATGACCCGGAGGCGTTCTGGGAGCGGGTGCGAACCAACTTGGCGGCCAGGAAGGTCCGTCTCGTGTTCGTCGCGGACGACGTACCCGATGAGCTACGAGCGCTTATCGAGTTCCTCAATGAGCAGATGCGTTCGGTGGAGGTGCTCGGCCTCGAGGTGAAGCAGTACGCAGGCGAGGGAGGGCTTCGGACACTGGTTGCGGCGGCTGTCGGTCAAACGCAAGCGGCACAGCAGGCCAAGGGCGATCACGAACCGGGCCCGCGGGGACGGCTCTACAAGGAGTTTTGGGAGCAGTTCCTGCCTCAGCTGCATGCCCGCTACCCCGGCTGGAGTAAGACCAACAAGGCCTCAACCGTGTCCTGGCTAGAACTTCCGGCTAGAAAGACGAATATCGCCTACTCGATCAACTTCACGGGTACCCGACGGCTGCGCGGGGAGGTCTACCTGTACAAGGGCAGCGAGACATTCCCTCAGCTGGTGGCCCAGAAGGATGAGATCGAACGTGCTTTCGGTGAACCCCTCGCCTGGGAAGAGCTTCCGGAGAAGCAGGCATCGCGGATCGCCGTGTACGGAGAAGGCGACGTTGGGCAGGTCGATACCTGGCCCGCCTACACGAAGTGGTTCCTGGATACGGCGGGGCGGTTGAGAAGCGTATTCCAGCCACACATCGATGCGCTCTAGCGCCCCCGCGCCCCGCTACCAGGCGACTCAGATCGACATGCTCGACGAGCATCACCCTTCCTGGAGGGGGTGGGTCACGTGTTCGAAGCGCTCCATCAGCTCGCCGACGACATCCAATTTCTCAAGACGCGCATCATCAGCAACTGCTGTGGGTTGTTGCGGGATTCAAATGGGGCCTCAAGCACAAAATTATTGCGTGCTGGCGCAGGCCAGCCGCTCATGATCTGGCAGTTTGGAAGAAGACAAAGAGAGTCCGCCATGAACACGTCATCGAGCGCCGCTGGATGGTCAAGTTTCTCGACGGTCATCCGGAGGCGACCAAGGCCGCTATCTGGAACTACCCAGCCCGTGTAGTAGCTACCAGGAACATATCGGTCTAGCCGCGAGCAAAGCCGGGCTTGGCGCCGCTACATCGCGGCGGGCCTTCATGTCATTGATGGGCAAACTGACAGACGCTCGAACTCACGCAAGCTGACGTCGCGCTTCGTTCAACGCACAAGGAGCTGGATGAGTTCGACGGCTTCCATAGCCGTCATCCTTTCCTCCCAGACAATCGCAGGAGATTCGTAGGACTGTCAGCCCTGGAGGATCGGATCTATCCAGTCTTCGGGTGGTTCGATCTTTGCCTCCATGCCGGCGTGCTCAGCAAGGAGATAGAGCAGATTCGCGCCATCGAGCAGCTCCATCGGCTTACCCTGAGCGAACTCGAAGGACGCTTGCCCATACCCGCTGGTTGTGACCAGGATCCCTTTCGACGCCCCCTCATTGTGAACTGTCCCGAATAGATCCCTAACCGCGGCAACGCCGACCGTGTTCTTATACCGCTTCGCCTGAATAACTACCTTGCCGCCGAAGACCGGTCGCGGATCGTATGCAACACAATCAACCCCGCCATCACGGGACGGCCGGGTCTGGCGCATCTCCAAGCCCATCCTTTCAAAAAGGTTCGCGATAAGGCCCTCGAACTCCGTGGGGCTCAGCTCCATCAGGTTGGCGCGATTGTCGAGACCACCGATCACATCTTGACTATCGATGAACCGCGGATCGACCATATCGAACTCGATGACGGGACGAACCGGAGCCAGTTCCGCAGGGCTCTTCGAGACAGATGCATTAAGCGCTCTGAGGCAGGCGATCGGGTCAACCCGACTCAGATCAAGCGCCTCTAAGGCGTTACGCGTAGTCCGAACCGTGACCAAACAAGGACGAATCCGCTTCCCCGTGCCCTTGTCTATGGAATTAACCATTCCATTGAAAACGATGGTCTCCAGTAAGTGCGTGCGATCCGCCTCGAATAGCTCATGCAACGTGCGAATCGCTATCTGAGCGACAACTGACGCATACAGTTGCTTCCGCTGTGTTTGCGGACGCTTGGTCTCGGTCACGGAGTTCTTGGCCTTCACATACTTGTAGGAAGCAACCGCTGGAATAGCGTCGAACGTTGGCAAGTCGTACTCGACAACGAGTTGCTTCGACTCGGGCACAAACGCGAGGCGGGCGGTCTTTGGAAAGTCATCTGGGTAGGAACTTCGCTCTAACACCAGATTGAAGTATGCACATACCGCGTCGGGCTTGCCCGCGTGAAACTCATCTCGCAACTGCTCAATCCGTTTGTGTTGTTCATCAACTTCTATCTTGAGCTGCCTCGCTGTTTCTTCATGCTCACGCTGAGCCGTCGCAAGCTTCTCCAGGCGCAAGCGCTCGCTTTCCTCGTATCGTTCAAGAGAAGACGCGTAGGCAGCCTCGGCCGCTCTGACCGCCTCTTGATGGTGAACGTGCGCGGTTGTGACGCGCTCAGAGTGAACCTTCTTCCATCCCGGCCGCAGCTTGGCAAAGAACGTGGGTTCGGGAGGCAGCTCGACCTGGGACTGCTGGAGACTTGGCTTCGGAGTCGGGGCTGCAAGCTGTCCTGGGTCGAAGTCAGGGAGGTCGGGGTCGTCCTTCAGTGTTTCAAAATCAAGGTGGTCATCAACGTCGAGAGTTTCCTGCAGTAAACCTTCCAGACGCGCGACCTGAACCTCGAGCATTTCGTTCATCCGCTCGACTTCCCTGGTTGCGGTCCGCACCTCTTGCTGAGCCGCTGCCCGATCCGCTGCCTTCCTCGAACGCTCTGCTTCACGGCGCCGACGCTCTTCCTCGCGAGCTCTAATGGCTTGTTGTCGGAGGTACTCAGGGAGCCGATTCGAGCAGTACGGACACGTGACTCGACCCGTCGGGACTTCGTGGCGGCAGAACGGGCAATGGATTGGACTCACCAACTATCCGCTCCTTTCGAACCACGCTCCATGGGCGAGGTCTCGTCGAGATTAACCCTGCGAGGTGGCATCTGAGCGCTCCGCTACGGCGACCCCTCGACCCTATCCAGCGCGAACCTATGAATGCTCAGCTCACCAATAGTTCATCACCTCACTCATAGTGAAATGCCAGTTGGCCGCGGATATTTGATGAGATCAAGGACAGATCCGGTCCGGATGGCTACGGTAAAGGAAACATCTTTTCTGCCGTGTCAGGCGCTACGTTCCGATAGCTTTCACCGCTTCGATTAGAGCGGAAGCCCAGAGGCTTGACGACATACCGTTTAGGAAATTAATCACTGCGTTCCTCTGCGGCTCATCGAGCGCAGCGATTGCTCGCGAGAGTTCATCAATGCTTTCCTGCGTGATTCTCTGTCTCTCAGAAAGATCCTTCACTGTGTACAGGGTCTCAACGAGAAGCATCCACTCTTGACCAGATGCTTCCTTTAGGCCGAGCGTTAGTTGAATCAGTTGGCGTAAGCCTGATCTCAGCTCGGCGATGAGAGCGGGGGTCAACTCCAGCTCCTGATCACCAATGCGGATTGCCCTGGCGCCTGCCTCAAACAGCTGCATCGCCTCCTCGAGAGGAACCAGAGGTCTACCTTCGAAGGAAGCACTTTGAAGAGGCGCGTCGTGCGCTATTCGCCCCAATGTGCTGGGCAAAATAGGTGGACAAGTACAAACCGGGTTGCCACAGTCTTTGCATTTTCCCGGGTAGTTCGCTCCGAAGGCCTCGTCAAGACTCTTGCCCCGGTCTGCGATTGGTACTCTGGCCTTCTCGTAGATGAGCTCCTGCAAGTGCATCAGCCAAGCAAAGACGTCCGACGCCTCGCTTACGAAGTATCCGGGTGCGATTGGGAGCACCCTTAATGCCTCCGCAAGCTCCCCCATCTCCTCAGTGAATCGGGCGAAGGTCTGGGCGTAGGTCTCAGTCGCGTTCACTGGATACACATCTGCAAACATCCGCTGCCATCCACCGAGAGTCGTCGGACGCTTTCTCATATTGCTCTTACACAGATCCGCGACGCTTTGCCAATCCGGTCCGTCCGAATTCAGTTTGGTTTCCGCGCACTTCGCCGGCTTATGCGGCTCGGAGCGGCAGTAGGGACATACATAAGGAAACTTCGACCAAACTAGCTCTTCCACACTGATGACACCTACTCGTCCACAAAGTGCCATCCACCACGCCAACGCCTTCGGCACGAACGACTCGGGCGTCACGTCTGGCTTCTGTTTCTCGCTAGCCAAAAGGCTGAGACCCCCCACGACCTCAGAAAGGTGCGTGAACACTGAGAAAGGCTCGCGGTAGAAGTTCCGGTCAAGATAGATCCGATTGACCCGCCGGTACCAAGCGTCCAGACTACGGTCTTCGATTAGAACCACGCCAAGACGTTATACACTGTTGAGTGACACCTGCGCCTTATGTGGCGACCGAAGGGCGTCGGCTCAGCGAACATCGTCGGAGTCTTCTGCGTAACCCCGATCCCAGATCACTTCCTCTATTGAGGCGCCCCTGCGACGCTCAACCTTGACTACGATGTCGTCAACCTCCGGAATGCCGTACTGAACGGCGACCTCCACAACGGCATTTCTCTTGCCTCGAGCCTTTCGGCGCTCCTCGAAGGGATATTCCCGGATTGGTTGGAATGTCTGTGATCCACGTGGTCGCGCGTTATAGATAGTCGCCCCCGAGTTAATCGGGCACAAGAAGACGCGGTCTCCGTGGTGTTCAACCAAGGCGCGGCAGTCGACCGTTATAACCTCGTGGGCACGATCCCGATACATCCGTCCTTCTAGTAAGCCCATCAGCCGTTCCTCGGTCGCCCAGAAAAACACCCGAGAGTTCAACATCTGGAGCCATTCCCCGAGGCTCATGTCTGTAAGGCAGTTGCTAAGACGAGACTCATGAAGTACCAGCTGATCTCGAATCACCGCCGATCCAAACTGCGGATGCTCGATCGTGTGGCTACGGGTTCGACGCCTGGTCAATATCTCAGTGCGACGCTTGCCCTTTACGCCGAACAGATCAAGCAGGGCTTCCGTCGACAGCAGGCCGTGCCTTCGGATGCCTTCCCAAGACCCAATTTCGGCCATGTGAAACAGGAATGGATATGTCTCAACTAGGTCAGCCGTTTCCATCATTGACCCCGCCAGGACCGGCGGTCAATCACGCTGCGCAGGTCAAACCGTGTCGAGATGAGCGATACCGGGCACCCCGACACATACTCGAGTTCCTCAATGAAGCGAATGGTTTCTGGGCGTAGCTGATCAAAGCGGCGAGCCTTGCGGTTCTCTATATGTAAGTAATCCGCAAAGGTAAGGGCAATGTCACTGGGCCCATTCAGCAAGACCGACTTTCGAAATAAGGCCCAATCGAACTCACCCACCCTACGCTGCTTGAGGCTGACGGATCCCTTTTCAACGTCGTCCAGTTCTTCGAGTGGAACACCAGAGCGTGTCGACACGTCCTTCCACGTGATCTCCTGCGCGATGAATCCAGATGTCTCCCCTTTGGGACTCGCAACACGGATCGGATATGTACGACAGACCATCACAACGCGGCGTACGTTCCGTGGCGCTATACCGGCCTCAGCTAGACACCCTGCAACCGTGGTGTCCCTGCTCGTCACGTGAGGATATTCGCCGTGATAAAGGCTGAGCCCAGTTCCCTGAGTGCCTTCCAAAAGGATGCGATCACCACGAGCCATCGCATCCTCCAGAACTTCCGACGCGGACTTGATGAATGGACGGAGTTCCGCCACGTCCTTGGCGAGGAGAACACCCTCCTTGCGGTTCCGAATCCGTCGCGCCGTGGCCTCGCCCACCCCTTGACCGGTTGACCCGATGGACTTGACCAGAGCCTCTTCAGCAGCGACATCCTCGGGCGAAACGATCATGGCTTGAGGGTCGATCATCAAGCGCCCATATTCAGCGCCTGCTTCACGGATTTCCTTTAGCAGGGTCTCGACACTCAAGACGGCTCCAGGACCGATGAGCAAGTTCGCCTCAGCGGCTGCGAGGGTCCCTGAAGGCAACGACCGGTGCGTTACGGGCGGGTCGAGCGGCACCTTGTGGCCGGCGTTAGGTCCTCCTACTCGAACTAGCAGGTCATATTCAGGTGCTAGGTAGAAGGCGACATTCCCCTTTCCCTCACTCCCGTACTGGCCGCCAACTATCACGTCGACGTTGGCCGACGTAAGACCCACTCGAAATCCAAGTCGCGTAAGAGCTCGAATCTCTACGTCATCAGCAGTGCAAAGTTTGGTGTCAATCACGATGTCGGCATCAGCAGAAAGTCCCTCAACGCGTGCCTCCGTAGGGTCCTTCTTGACATCGGAATACTTGGGCAGTTCCCCCGCGCGCTCCGCTTTGCGACGTGAATAGCGCGCTTCGAGCTCTTCGGTCGGTGCCGTCAGATGAACATGAACGACGGCCCGCAAGAAGATTTCTCGCAAAGCCTCGATTTGAGAATTAAGCCGGACGGCATCAATGACGACGACAGCGCTTTCATCCAGCTGCGCAATCCTGGGCGCCAGCGACTCGGCGAGCCACCTGCCCTGCGTTGACTTGTCCAGTTGCTCACCCGCTTTCTGAAGCGCGGCTCGACCTTCTGTCTTCGGTTTGAGTTCTCGCAGAAGATCGTTCGTCTTCAGGTGAGTGGCGTCTAAACGGTTAGCCAGTCGAGATGCCAAGGTGCTCTTTCCGCTTCCGATAGGGCCGGAGAGCACGATGATCGAGCGGGCCATAGTTATCCCGCGCTAGATCCCTAGCGGGAGACTCTCCTGCGCAGGCTCCGACGCGACAGCGGGGGGCTCGGTGGCAAACTCCTGCCCAGGAAGGGTGTACACGTTCACATGGACTCCGCGACGAGTTAGAGCCTCGTCAATAAGCTCCTCAATGAGTGGCCAATGGCCCCGACCCTGCCCCGCACCTATGCGAGGCATATGAACACGTGCTCCGCTCTCCTTCGCTTTGTCACCGACGTCCTGAAGGCACTGCATTAGAGATGGATAGCGAATCCGAGGTTTCACCGACTCCCCGTACCCCTTCTGGGCCACCATGCTGGCGATGCGCAGGGTTGAACTGACAGAAAACCAATGGACTGTGCCCAAGGTTTGGTCAGAACCAGCCCGAGCCCACTCCGAGAACTCCTTTTGTGCCGCCGCGTACCGCGCTCCAAGAGATCGAGCGAAGGGTCCACCCCAAGACTTCGCACGATCATTGACCACATGAGCAATAATCTTTGGCCCATCGCCGCGGGGATCTGTGGCATCGCCAAAAAGATGATTGACCGTGGCGACACGTGGCTCCAGGTGCTCGGCCGGTAGCAGCAGCCCCAGAATCCGAGGTAGTTGATCACCTGGGTACGGGGGAGCTCCTACTGCCTGAACCTCAACCTCCAAATCACCCCAACGTTCGCGGGCCTTGGCTGTGAATCCAACCGCTGTGCACTCCGCAAGCACGGAGTCGTTCGGGAGTGTGACCTTTCTCGAAAGTGGAGGATCCCACCCCCTGGAACCAATCACGTAATCGAGCCGGAACCCCGACTCTGACGACGCACCGTCCAGTCTCGCTGCAGCGAACACAGCTACTGGGTGAACCGTTTCCTTTGCGACACGCAGCATCAGAGCTTCGATCGAAACATCGAACTTTTTGCGAAGCTGCATTAGGTGGTTGATGTCGAGGTGCTCCTGTGCAATCTCCCCGAGGCTCGATGTCGGCATCAACAATTCACCCGCGGCGATGTTGCACAAGAGCTCCAATTGCCAGTCATCCGAACCCCACACGCGATGACCCGATCGATAGCGAATTGCCTCGTGGACGTCCGGGAAAAACAGGTGAGCCAGTTCATGCGCGACAGAGAATTTCAATCGGCCGCGCGGTCGAGTCGGGTTGTATTCGATCCGAGGGGGGTTTGCAAGGACTCGAGCGTCTTCAAGCCCGGGATGTGGGACGACATTCACGCCGAGTAAATTTGCGAGTTCGAAGGGGTCGAACGGAGGACCATCCCACCCTTTGTCGACCGCCTCTAGGACGGTCGAACGTGCTCGTTCCCGGATAGCGTCAATCGGGTCGGCCTCGCCCGCGAAAGCCAACACGGAGGCGTTAGTCCAGAATTTCTCAGTCTGCGACACGATTTATCGTACACACGGCTTGCGACACAGTCCCGAACCCTGAACCCAGGGCGCCTCTCACCATCCAGGGATGTTAAGAGGAGGTCATACCCGGACCGGCGGCAATGGGGAAGAGGGAACGACGCTGGCATCGCAGGTCGACCTAGCCCGAGGCAGGCGACTCTAGTCTGCGCGTCCTTTGGAGGACGGCATTCCGAGCGTCCTTTTCTTGGTTCGACGAAACACATGCAACGTCATCTCATTCCGAATGAGGTGCTGGCTGTGTCGAGCAATCGGGTTCCCGCGCGTCCTGCGTCGGCTAAAAACCAGACGGACCTACGTCCCCTCCGCAACCAACCTCGACGTCAGGGGCGGATCTGCAGTTGCGGGTTCAGTCGCGGTTTGAAGTGGACTCCATCGCCAGAGCCGAGACCCTCCATCTCGTAGACCGTCACCCCGAAGCCAGACGTCCAGTCGTTCGAGTAGATGCGGCCGTTGTACCAGTAGGCACCCCACGGCTCAGGCAGGGTGCGGCCCTGAGCCTCTGCAGCGAAACCGATCTCCTTGGGGTTGCGTGGGTTCGAAAAGTCCACCACGGTCGTGCCTCCGTTGTAGAAACCCGCGGTGAGAACGTAGCGAGAGCGATCCTTCGTCGGAACGACCGAGAAGTTGTGGGCCCAGCAGAACGATCCGACGACCTTGCGCGGCAGGTGGAAACGTCCTACCTTCTTCGGACGTTTGCGATCCCTGATGTCGTAGAAGGCGATCTCGCCCTCCTCCGTCCTGCAGTTCCCCGCCTCCTGGCCTACCGCTAAGTAGTTCCCGTCCCAGGTGAACGCCGCGGCGTGGTGCCCCTCGGCCCAATCGCTGGGTAGCTTCGAGATGATCTTCGGAGCGGCCGGCTTGGTGATGTCCCACAGCCAGGAGTGCTGCCAGCACGCTCCTAGAGCCATTCCCTCCTCCGGGAACGCCGTGATGTCGTGGCATCCCTCGCGCAGGTTCATCCTAGGCTCGGCGACGATCTCGGCCTGAGTGGGGTCACCGGCAGGCATCTCGATGATCGTGATCCGCGCACAGTAGGGGACGTGATCTCCCGCGTAAGGAGGCGCCAGCGCGGAGTTGTAAAGGTAGAGCTTGTCCCCGTCGGGGATGAGGGTGTGGGTATGAGAACCACACACGATCGGGATGAACTTCACCTGACGGGGCTCTCGAGGATCCGAGATGTCGATGATCCTGATGCCCTCCATCCCGAAGCCCACGCCGGACTGGTTACACGTACCGTTCACACCGATGTTGGGCGTGAGTCCGTACGAGCTCTGGTGCTCGATCGAGACGAAGACGTAATCACCCCACACCGACACGTCTGCTTGCGCGCCGGGGCAGTCGAAGAAGGAAAGCTGCTTGAGGTACGGGGCTCGTTCCAAGATTCTGAAGAAGCCGATGCCCTCCCAGGCCCCGGCAACCAGCAGATCGCCCTGGAAGGCTAGATCGGATCCTGCCGCCCTCCTGCTACCGGTTGTGAACGAGGTTCCGTTGTTCATCTCGATAGGCACCTGGGCGAGCTGTTCCAGATCGGGCCCAGCGGGGGTCGCGGCCTCCAAAGGAGCAGCGGCGGCGGCGATAACAGCTACAACCGCGATCGTGGCCCTTACGACTCGTCTTCCCACTGGCCCCCCAGAGTTAGCGTGCCCGCACCTCTTCTCCAGGGACCCTGCGTCTTCCTGCAGGTCGCCTCAAGTGGCCGCTCCGCGTGCGTCTTAGACGACGTCGTCACTGATCGACTTCCCCCGAAGGAGGGAGGACGCTAAGACGCGGCTTCCTGGAGCTTCCGAACAAAGAACTTGTTCCCCGACGCCTCGAAGAAGGCCTCCGCCGCCGCTCTGGCATCCTGGGCCTCCACTCCCCCGACCAGCAGAGCGAAATCCATCTGGCATAGCGCCTTCCCCAGCGGGATGTCCAGCTCCTCCCACGACCGAAGTGCCCGCCTATACAGCTCTATGGCCGCATCGCGGTCTCCGTCTAAGGCGGCGATACCCGCCTCCAGAGTGATCCGCCTGCACCGCTGCCATGGGTTTCGTAACGGGGACCTCTCGAGTACCTCTAGCTGTTCTTTCGCCTCCTCGAGGAGGCCGCCCCACAACGCAGCTCGCCCGACGATCAGATGCGTGGAGAACGACTCTGCAAACCCTTTCTCCTCCATGCCCTCTGCTTCGGCGAGAGCGCTCCGGTAGTCGCCTCGCACGAAAGCGACCGTGGCTTCAGCCAATGCCAAGGAGGAGGAGTCCTGCATAGAAGAGGTGTCTTGGATGAATGTCTTGAGCTTGGCGAGGTAGCCCTCCGCCAGATCGAGGTTGCCTGCGTAAGCCTCTGCCACCGCCGCCGATGAGAACAGATAGAACTGGTTCTCTCCGAGAGAGTCCGCCTCCTCACTCATCACCAGCCGGATCTCGTCCCAGCGCGCCAGGTGCACCGAGGCGTCGATGAGGTTGTCCAAAAGGTAGGACCGTTGATCGTGGGAGCCCAGGCGGTCGGCGACCTCCAGACCCTTTCTCGCATTTTCTACGGCGGCCCTGGGGTCAACGGCTAGGTCGTTGGCAGATACGTTGACAAGGGCGCGTGCCTGCTGGCTGGGCAAGCCATGCTTCTCGCTGAGGTGAAGAGCGCCGCGCAGCAGAGCGTCGGCCTCCCGCGTCCGACCCGCCCATATCGCGCCGATGGCCCTAGTGGAGAGGCAGTCTGCGATCAACGCGACGTCATCGGCTCGCTCGGCTATCTGCATCGCCAGGGCCGTGTAGCGGCTGCTGACCTCGTGGTTACCCAGGAACGTACTGATGCGCGCGTACTCCTCGTACAAGGTCGCCGCAGCAATAGATCCCTTGTCGGGAACCTCCTCGACAGCTTGGGCAAGCAACCTCGCGGCATCGTCTGAACGCGCGGTAGACCAATAAACAATCGCGAGCTGAGCCTGCGCACGGGCGCGCAGGTCGAAATCATCCGTCTGACGCAGTATCTCGATCGCAGCTTCGAGAAGCGCGGCGGCTTTCTCGAGCTCGCCGACGTGGGGAGCGGCCTCTCCCGCCTTGAACAACAGGCGCGCCTGCTCCACCTTCGGTGGGTTGAGGCTGAGAGCCGTCTCGAGAAGAGAGAGAGCCTGCGCGCTAGATCCGAGAGACCCAGCTCGTTCTGCGGCTGCCTCCAACGCCTCTCGGGCACGCTGAGCCAGGGTGGCCGAGGCAGCATCGTCCTTAGTGGAGTTCTTGTACGCCTCCATGTAATGGGAGGCGATTACCTCGATCGCGTCAGGTTCTTCGAGGGAAGTGAAGTATTCCGCGGCCTTCAAGTGTCGGTCTGTGCGATTTTGCCTCGACAGCGTCTGGTACGCGACCTCGCGGATCAGACTTTGAACGAAGCCGTACTGGCCGCGCTCCGGCGAGCGTGGATCCGTATCGACGACGAGGAAGTCACGACGAACAAGATTATTCAGGCGCGCCTCGAGGTCGGCGGAACTCTTCGAAGTCAACGCGCTGAGCGAATCAAGCGTGAACGTCTTTCCCAGCACCGACGCGTCCTGCACGAGCAACCGGTCCTCCGTCGCCAACGAATCCAGTCGCGACGCGATCAAGGAGTGCAGAGTGTCGGGAATCTCCACGTCTGCCGTCTTGCCTATCCACCGGTACCCAGCGTCGGCGGGCGCCAGATCTCCCTTGTCAATGAGCATCCGGACCATCTCCACGGCATACAGAGGGACCCCTTCGGAGCGCGAACTGATGTCGTTGCGCACCTGCGCGGGGAGATCCTCGGCCACCGATTTCAAGAGCATCATCATGTCGTCCTCTACGAGGGGTTCCATGTGGATCGAGCAGAAGTTCCGCAGACCAGCCCCCCAGTTCGGGCGTTTGTCCAAGAGCTCAGGGCGGGCAAGGGCCAAGATGAAGATGGGACTGTTGCGCGCCCATGCGAGCAGATACTCGATGAAATCGATGACGCCGGCGTCGGCCCAGTGAAGGTCCTCGAACACCAGCACCACGGGACCCCTCTCCGCGATCCGCTCGAAGAAAGTGCGCCAAGCCGCGAAGTGTTGCTCCACGCCTACATCCGCGTCCTGGACCAGCCCGATCAAGTGCGCGAGGTGTGGTCGGAGCCAGTCACCGTCCCCTTGTGGGAAGTGGTCCGAGATGCAGTCATCCAGTTTCGCTATAGCTGCCTGATCATCGTCGGTCTCCGCGATTCCCGCGCGCATCCGGATCATCTCGGCGAGGGCCCAGAAAGCGACCCCCTCGCCGTATGCAGGCGAGCGCCCCTCGTGCCAGAAGATCGAGTCGCTCAGCCCGTCGACGTATTTGAACAGTTCCCAGACCAGACGCGATTTGCCGATCCCACCGACGCCCACGATCGATGCGAGGCGCGGCTTGCCCTCCCGGCCGGTGGTGTGCAGCAGATCCTTCATCAACCGGAATTCCTCGGCTCGGCCGATGAAGGCGGGTTCCATCGAGTCCGCGAACTTGCGACCACCCAACCCGGCCACAACCCTCAGCGGCCGCCACGTCTCCACAGCGACCTGCTTGCCCTTGAGCTCGACCTCACCGGCCGGCTCGAACGCTAGGGTGTCTCGCGCCCCAAGGTAGGTGGCGCGGTCCACGAGAACCGTGTCGGGTGCTGCTGCCGACTGCAGACGAGAGGCGGTGTTAACCGTGTCTCCAGTCATCATCCCTTGACCCACGGCCGCTAGGTTGACGGCGGCCTCCCCCGTGAAGATGCCGGCCCGAGCATGCAGCTCTGTCCCCACGGACTCGCCGAGCTGCAACACCGCCTCCACGAGGTCCAACCCGGCTCTCACCGCTCTTCCGGTGTCGTCTTCGTGCGCCACCGGTGTCCCCCAGACCGCCATCACTCCGTCTCCGATGAACCTCTCGACGACTCCTCCATAGAGCCCGACGATGTTCTCGGCTTGCTCGAAGTAGAGAGCCAGCATGTCCCGGACATCTTCTGGGTCTCTGTGTTCGGAGTACGTCGTGAACGCGACCAGATCCACGAACAGGACCGAGACGACCCTCCGCTCCGCCCAGACCGAGGTCGTCTCAGCGAACGGATCGGCCGCACTAACGGCTGCCTCGACTACGGGCGTCCCACATTCGCCGCAGAAGGCCCCACCCGGATCCAGAACGGCTCCGCATGTAGGGCAGCCGGCTTCCAGAGCCGCACCGCAAGAAGTGCAGAACTTCCGGCCGGTGCGGTTCGGTGCATCGCAGTTCGCGCAGAACAGCTGGGCTCCTTGCAAACTCTCTCCCGATCGCTTGCTGGTGGCACACCGCTTCTCCGCGGACCCAAGCGTAGACTGAAGTCGTCCAGCGTCTCGGCCGAGCGGTCGGATCGGCCGCAGCAGGAGTGCGGTGCCCTCAGCGACATCGTTCCGAACGATGAGATGAGGAGGCGTTCCTTTTTTAAGGCTCCTCGTTCTGCGCCGAGGGGAAGCGGGGCACGTACTCGCGTCTGAATCTGAAGTTATGCCGCAGTTGGGCTACGAAGTGGAGGAACCAGCTGATCAGGAACGCGGTTGCAGAGACTCCCACCAAGGCCCGGGTCGATCCGGTCAGTCGGTTCGTGACGAGTGCTGCCCCTGCGGCCAACAGAGCGGAGTTGATGCTCGCGATGACCGTTGGTGTGGTGATCATGAACTGCAGCCAGGGACGGAAGTTTGTTGATTCCCCGAAGCTGTAGGTGGTCGCTATCCCTGCCTCATCATCGTATTGCGATGTCGTGAAGTAAGGCTCCAGCTCCGGTGCCAACTCCAGGTAGCCGTGGCGCAAACGATTCATCGCTACCACGTGGTACAGGTCCTGCGCGTTGATCTGCACCAGACGTGCAAACGTAGCGATACCTAGGAAGAGCACGACCGGTAACAGGACCATCGCGAAGGTAAGAAAGGAGCCCTCGAAGGCAGTCGCGTCGGCAACCAGTGCCAACGCAACCACTGCCGCAGACAAAACGGTAAGAAACACAGTGGTCCGAGAGGACGCCTCTGCCCATGTCATCGAACGGGTCCCGAGCACATCCAATGCTCGGTGGCCAGGATGGTGGCCGCGCTATCGCTGAATGTCGGATATTGGCGGCCTAGACCGCTTTGATCACCTTCCATTCCACCCCCGGGCTTCATCCGCTAAGAGTGCTTGTGAATCCTGTGTTCTGCTCCGCGGCCGGTCGGCGCGGAGAAAGGTCACAGCGCCCGCTCGGCGACGGCCAGCAGGTTCCCCTCCGAGTCTTTGAACCAGGCGCCGCGTTCGCCCGAAACCTCCGCGATCCCGTCAACGGTCTTGATCCCAGGCATGTCGTACTCCTCGAACACGACCCCGTTCTTGCGCAGCTGATCGACCACCCCGTTCAGATCGTCCACCTGCCAACCCAACTGCGTGTGCGTCCCCGATGCCTGCCCGGACGATTCGAAGAGGACAAAGCGGCCCTCCCCGCATTCGTACTGCAACCCGTCCGGTCGCTCTTGGGGGGGCTTGAGGCCAAGCTTCTCCTCGTAAAAAGCGCGAGCTCGATCCAGGTCCTGAGCGGGAATCATCGCGGAGACGGTAGAGCTGCCAAGCATCCTGTCCTCCCTGACTTGACCAACAGTGCATCAGGCGCACTTCCTGCGTCCTTTGTCAATGCCCGTCATCAGGTACGAGGTGACGCTTCATCCGACCCACGCCCCGAGCCAGTGGAGACTTGTTCCACCTCTCGGCGCTGTCGCTTTAGCCATCATGGGACGCGCTGACATCTCCGAAGGAGGCTCTGTTCCGCCTAGGGTGAACTTGTGGCCGCTCAAGTGAGTGTCATCAATGGGGCCGAAGTCTTCTGGGAATCTGCGGGTGAGGGTGCGGCCGTCGTCTTGATCCACGCGGGCGTAGCGGATCTCCGCATGTGGGACGACCTCTTCGGGAAACTCTCGCTGGACTTCCACTGCATCCGCTACGACCTCCGGGGTTTTGGACGCTCCTCGTTTCCCCCGGGCCCGTTCTCGCACGTCGACGACCTCGAGGCCCTGCTCGATGCGGCGGGTGTTGATTCGGCCACTCTGGCCGGTGCTTCATTCGGGGGTGGAGTCGCGGTCGATTTCACCCTCGCTCACCCTCACCGGGTTTCACGCCTCGTCCTCGTTGCGGCTGCCCTGCGAGGCCACGAGTGGTCGGAGGAGGTACGCCGTTTCGGCCGCGAGGAAGAAGCCGCACTCGATGCCGGTGATGTGGACGCGGCCGTGGAGCTCAATCTCAAGATGTGGGTAGACGGACCGCGTCGGGAACCCACAGCAGTGCCAGCGCGAACGCGAGCAAGCATCGGGGAGATGCAGCGCAACGCGTTCGAAAAACAGATCGCCGCCTACGAGCAGACGCATCCGCCGACGGAGGTAGACGACGTCCAACCGCCCGCGGCCACCAGGCTGGCTGACATCCGAGTACCGACCTTGGTCGTCGTCGGCGAGGATGACGTTTCGGACTTCCTCGAAATCGCCGACCGCGCCAGCCGAGAGATCGCACACGCCCGGAAAGTTGTGATCCCGGGGACGGCCCACATGCTCACCCTCGAAAAACCCGACGAGTTCGCCAACCACGTACTTCGCTTCCTTAAGGAGCCTGAGACGGAGGGAGGACGGACCAACCTCTAGCGCGTGGGGACGAGCGCGCCAACCATGATCCCCATGACGTCCTCCCGTGGCCGCGTGTTGTCGTAGATCGACGTAAGGCGCAGCGTGTCCCCTTTCTGCACCCGGATGCCTCGCCCGCTGGACCACGTTGACATCTTCGTGAGGTACCACGGCTCACGCTTGATGCCGTAGCTCGCGCGCGACGTGTAGATGTCGTCATCCTGCGTCAGGTTCTCGAGGGTGAGACTGAGGCCACCGTCGTGGAGGTGCCCGCCCAGGAAGACGAAGCGGCCGCTCGTGGGCATCTTGTAGGTCCAGCGTTCCCTGTCGAGGCCACTCCCCTCGTCGACGTCGTACACGGGATCAGAACGACAGTTCCTGACG
Organism: Actinomycetota bacterium; assembly: GCA_030776625.1. Classification (NCBI taxonomy): domain Bacteria; kingdom Bacillati; phylum Actinomycetota; species Actinomycetota bacterium. The sequence goes on from JALYHL010000001.1 coordinate 744,656, forward strand.
TCAAGCCACACCGGCTCGATGTTCGTAAGCCCCTCTGCCTCGGCGTCGGCCACGTAACGCATGTCGAACTGCACGTAGACCTCCGATGCCCCGTGCATGCCGTCGAGATGCGCGGTGAAGGCCCACCACGGCGTCGACTGGGTCAGCCGCTGGCTCACCTTCGGGTCCCATCGGTAGCCGTATCCATCCGGTAGGACGAACTTCGTCGCTTCCTTGCCCGTGGCGAAGAAGCGCTCGTAGCCGGGGAATCTCCCATCATCATAGGAATCGCACGTCATGTCGCGCTCGTAGGGGTTCAGCCACACGGCGTGGTGGAGGTGCACCTCGTGGTGTCCCACCGCTTTACCGTCACCGTCCACGAGCTTGGCTTGGCCCGAGGTGACGTAACCCGCCTCTGACGGAGCGGCGACGCCGGTCATGATCTCGTGCATCTCGCCGGCCTCGATATCGAACGGGCCGATCAAGCAGCGGTAACCCGGATCCGTCCGGAGGCAGTACGAGGGCACGGCCCCGAGAGGAGGCGTCGCACCCGCGGCCGAGGAGCCCGCCACCGGTGCCGCAACGAGTAGGAACGCCAGCACGAAACGTCGCAGGATCATGTGAGACGGCTTCGACATCGAGAGGTCCATACCTCTTGGCCCCTTCGCCGCTCGTCTACAGGCTTTTGGTGAACCTGAGACAGCGGCCGTGGCGGCTACTTGCCGGTGAAGCGCAGGATCTCGAGGCCCCGACGGTAGTCGTGGACGTAGACGATGTCGTCGCTGATCCACTCCGCCGACGAGGTGTGGCCCGCGATCGGCTGGAAGTAGCCGATCTCCTCCATCTTGCCGTTGCTGCTCACTTCGACGAAGCGGGTGCCCCAGTCGTAGTGGCCGATCGCCACGACGCCGCCGTTGCGCCAGTCCGGGTGCGGGTCGAACCAGTGCCCGCAGTAGAGCGTGTGTGCCGGAGCATTGCCGTCGGCGTACGCACCGCGGCCCCCAACGCGCCACTCCGACAGCTTCTTGAAGATCGCGCCCGGACGCGGGCCCTTCTTCACCGCCGCCCTCGCGTCGAACGTCGCCAGCGCGTGGACGTCATCTTGAGCGCAGTCGCTGCCGGCGGTGGAGGTGCCCTGCGGCGCCACCTCGGCGCTCATCAACAGAAGAGAGTCCTTCGCCTGTCGCGGCCAGATCGCCGAGTGGTAACCGAGCGCGTGGAAGTCCGGGGAGAAACCACTGAGCTCCTTCGGCTTCAGGGGGTTGCGCATGTCCAGGTAGAACGAGGGCTGCCCCGCGCCGATGAGCAGGCCGGGTGCGACCTCCTCGAAGTCGTGCATGTAGTTCGCCCCGTCGACGTGGTCTTTCCAGTTGGCGATCTCCTTCGGCTCCGCCGGATCACGCAGGTCGAGGACGTGACCCGTGCGACCGATCGCGTACTTGCAGTCCAGGAAGCACGTCCAGGTGTGATCCGACAGCGCGATCGAGCCCGCCACTTTCGGCGCGGTCTTGTCGCTGACGTCGATCACCTTCAGCGCGGTCGGTGACCCGCCCTGCGTGTACGCGTTCACCAACAGGATCTTGCCGTTCGTGTCCGGGTCCTCCTGGGCCAGCGCCGCTCCCGAGCCGATCTGCGGCGCGAGCAGCTGGCCGGCTAGCTGCGGCGACTCCGGCTTGGAGGTGTCATAGATGAAGAGGCCTCGCGGATCGGTCAGGTAGTAGTACTTGCCGACGAGCTTGCCGCCCGAAGTGCCGACATGACGCGGGTTGATGCTGACCCACTCGACGTTGTCGCTCGAGAATCCGCCGCTGTCGGCCGCGGCTAGGTTCGGCTCGGCCGCGGCGAGCGGCGCCGTCATCAGGACGGCCGCCGAGGCTGCGGCGATAAGTGCGATGCGATTACGACGCAAGTCCAACCACCTCCTGGAGATATCTGCGGGAAAGATTCGACGCCCCTCGGCCCCAGACCTGCTGGCCCGGACGGCCCGGGCGTGACCAAGCGCGGCGCCCAGCGGGCGCGACCTCAGCCGGACAGGTAACTTCGCAGCCGGGAGTGATCTCGTGGGAGGGGGAGCGATGGCTTCGCTGGACGGGCGCGGTGGCTCGAGCATGAAGACAAGAGACGGATCAGCGGGTGTTCGGCCGTCGAGGCGGGAGCGTTTCCCTCAGCTCGTTGCCCTGGTGTTCGGCGCGATGACGGTTCTGTTCGGGGCGTGGGCGTTCTTCGACCCGCGCTCGTTCTTCGACAACGTCGCCGTGTTCGAGCCGTTCAACCGGCACTTCATCCATGACATCGGGGCGTTCCAGATCGGCCTCGGGTCGGTCCTGGTCCTCGGCGCCATCCTGCGGGACTCTCTTCAGGTGGTCTTATCGGGTGTAGGCGTCGGCGCGGTCTTCCACGTGATCTCCCACATCCTGGACCGTGACATCGGCGGCAAGCCCGCTACGGACATACCGTTCTTTGCGCTGACGGCAGCGATTCTCGTGGCTGCCGCAGTGGCTAGAACCGACACGGTGAAAACCGACCGCTCTCAAGGCACCTGAGAGAAAGGAAGGATCCTCTGCCGGGCATGCCTCTGGTTCACGGAACCTAGGCGGCCGCGTCGGGTTGATCCCCGCTAGGCTGCGGCCATGGCCGAAGTCGCCGATCTCTACAAACAGCTCCGCGACGACATCTCTGCGCTCGTGACGGGGCTTGAGCCGCAGGCGCTGGAGATGTCGGTTCCGGCGACTCCCGGCTGGAGCGTCAAGGACATCGTCGCCCACCTCGCGGCCGACGCCACCTATGTCATCAACGGCGACTTCCCGGCGCAGTTCTTTCAGGCGTTCGGGGAGGCTGACGCCGTTGCCGTTCTCAACGACTGGACGGGGCGCCACGTCGAGGAGCGCAAGAGTCATTCGCTCGAACAGCTACTTCAGGAATGGAACGCTTCGGGGGATCAGCTCATAGCCATGATGCGAGGAGAGACGCCGTGGCCTGATGGGTCCTTCATGTTCGCCGACCGCGCTCTGTTGACAGACGCCACGGTGCATCAGCAAGACATCTTCGGAGCTCTCGGTATCGAACACGCCCGCGACAGTGCGCCGATCAAGATCGGCCTCAGGGGCTATATCACCGTGCTCGGATGGCGTCTCGCCTCCTCGGGCGTCCTGCCGCTGCAGGTGGATACCGGGGAGAAGTCGTATACCGCCGGAGACGGGGAACCCGCCGCGAGCGTCAAGGCGACTCCCTTCGAGCTGTTCCGCGCTATGTCGGGACGTCGGAGCCCGGAGCAGATCGCCGCATACGAGTGGCAGGGCGACCCGGCCCCCTACATCCCCTACTTCTATCCCTACGGCATCAGGCAAGACGCTTTGGTCGAGTAAGAAGCCGTGCCGCGGCCGAGCAGAGTACGCCCCTCAGGGTAGTAGCCCCTCTTACAGCTCTCCGGGCAAGAGAGACCACATGACGACGTCACCGCGACCGCCGCGTTGCAACGCCACCGAACGCAGGACGCCCTCGCGTGTAAAGCCGACCCGCTCGAGGACGCGTTGTGAAGCTTCATTGGCCACCGAGGTGACAGCCTCGATCCTCTCTAGCCCAAGACCAAATGCGTACTGCGCCAGGGCTCTGCACGCTGTCGTCGCGACTCCGCGTCCGCGGGCCGCGGGCAATAACCAATAGCCGACCTCGCCGATTTTCTCGTCCCAGCGGATCTTCCGCACAGTCCCACCGCCCATGAGGGATCCCGTTCCGGGATCACAGATCCCGAGGGTGGCGGCGTACCCCTCCTCCAACCACAGCGGAAGCCTCTCCTCGATGACAGCCCTCACCATCTCCAGAGGCGGGTGGGAGAACGGCATGTCCGCGGGCTCAACGATGCCGTCATCGTTCAGGGCCGCGTGAACGATCTCAAGATCGTCGACTGTGAACCGTCGTAACAGGACGCTATCGAACAGGATCCCTTCTGCAGGAAAGTCGATCTTCATATGCACCCCAACATAAGACGCCTCGACCGGCGCGGTCTAGATTCCTGCGGACGACGGTGCATGCGTGGGTCGCGCTCGGGCTGCACCTCCTCGCCTGCTTCTTCTACGTCCTTTCGGAACTCTTGGCGTCGCCGTCCGCGGTCGTGGCGAGGCGGCGCATCGCCTCGATCCCCACAAGCGGCCCCGGCACCAACAGAAGGAAAGCCCACCGCCAGGAGACCGCGCTCTCGAAAGCCGGGATCAGCCAGATCGTGACGACCGTCAACAAGAAGCCGCCTGCGAGCTGCAGGGTCAGTGCGGTGCCGACATAGCGCTGGTCCGCGTGTTCGGTCACGAGCGTCGAGTACTGGGCCGAATCCGCGACCACTGCCAATCCCCACACCAACGCGACCACGAGAACGATCCACGTCGCGCGCCCGAAGGTGAAGCCGATGATGACGGCGCAACCGCCGGAAACCGACAGCGACCAGAGGTTGAGCCGCGCCCTCCCCCACCTGTCGGCGAAAAGACCGCCTGCGTAACAACCGATTGCGCCGATACCGATCACGGCGAACGTCGCTGCCGCCGCGAAAGCTCCGTCCTGAGAACCGTTCACCGCGAGGGACGCGCGGAAGAAGACGAGGAACCAGGCCCACATCGCGTACAGCTCCCACATGTGGCCGAAGTAAGCGAGCGCCGCTAGGCGCAGCGTGCGGTTGCCGAACGCGAGGCGGGCCTGGCGCATGTCGAAGACCGCCTGCGGGAAGGGGAACGGCCCCTCCCTCACCAATGCCCACACGATTAGCGCGCCCACGACGGTCGCGACGGAGGTGGCCGTGATCACCGTCGGCCAATCGAGCCCTCCCAGCGCGTTCACGAGGTGAGGCAGCGCGCTCCCCAGCGTGAGCGCGCCGACCATCACGCCGAGCGCGGTGCCCCTGCCGGTCGTGAACCACGTCGCCATGAGCTTTAGCGCCGGCGGATACAGCCCCGCGAGGAACGCTCCCGTCAAGAAGCGCAGAGGGATCGCAACGAACGGCCCGTCCGCGAGCAAGAGCAGCAGGTTCACACCCGCCGCTCCGACCGAGGACACGATCATGATCGAGCGAACCGGCAGCACGTCCGACAGGTTGAGCATCGATGACAGCACCGCGCCTGCCACGAACCCGAGCTGGACCGCGATGGTGAGCCAGGCCGCCGTCGCATCCGTTAAACGCCACTCGTCACGCAGTTGTGGGATCACGGCCGAAGCCGAGAACCACGTCGACATGGAGAGGACCAGCGCTACCGCGAGGATGAGAAGGACGCGCGTGCGGCCCTCGGGCGCGACCAGCGTCGGGTTCATCCGCACATCATCCCGAAGCCGTAGCTCGGCCTTCGGATTCGGTGTTGCGACCGTCTAATCCTGTGCGCTCGAACCCCATTCGCTACGAGGGTCCGAGAACGCGCTCCGCTCACCCGACTCGGCGTCGTATGCCGCCGCCTGCACCACCGGGATTATGAAGTACTCCCCCTCCCGCTGCAGCCGGTGACCTCGCCGTTCCAACTCTTCCTGACTCCCCAAGGGCACACGCGCATCTTCGATGCCCATGTCGTCGAAGAAGCAGCGGGCGTCGATGCGTTCCGCGTCGACCGCCTGCGCCACGTTCAGATCGAAGTCGATGGTGTTCACGATGGTCTGAAGGACGCCCATGATGATGCAGGGCCCCCCGGCGCCGCCGACCGCAAGGACGGCCTTCCCATCTTCCACCACAAGCGTCGGGCTCATCGAGGAGCGCGGGCGTTTGCCCGGCGCCGGCGCGTTCGGGTGACCGCGCTGGTTATCGAAGTCGGTTAGCTCGTTGTTCAACAGGAACCCGGTTCCCGGAGCCACGACCGCGCTTCCGAACACCTGCTCGATCGTGCAGGTGACCGCCACCGCGTTGCCGGCCTTGTCGATGACAGATACATGGGTCGTGTGCGCCTGGTGACCGGAATCATCGGCCCACACGTCGGGCGCTGACGAGCGCGGCCGCTTGCCGGCTTCGTACTCCTTCGCTTGGTCAGGCTCGATCTCGGCGCGGCGCTGCGAAGCGTAGCGCCCGCTTGTCAGCCATCCCGTTGGAACGTCCACGTATGCAGGATCACCCACATAGGCAGCACGGTCGGCCCAGGCGATCTTCTGCGCTTCGGCTAGATAGTGGAGGTGATCAGCCGAGGTCTGACCAGCCTTGGCGAGATCGAATCCCCTCAGGATGTTGAGCATCTCGGCTATGGCAACGCCGCCCGAAGCCGGCGGCGGCATGCCGATGACCCGGCGCCCGCGATACCGCGACACAATCGGCTGTCGCCAGATCGGCCGGTAGGACGCCACGTCTCGGGCCCGCATGGTCGAGCTGCCGGACCTCTTCATCTCCTCGATGAGAAGGCTCGCTATCTTGCCTTCGTAGAAAGCACGCGGGCCCCGGGTGGCGATCAGCTCGAGGCTGTCGGCGTAGTCCTCCTGAACGAGCGTGGCTCCCGGCGGATATGGAAGCGTCCCGCCGACGAGATAGATCCGCGCCGACTCCGCAAAGACTCGAAGCCGGTGGGCATTCAACGCCATGTCTTGCGATAGCTCGGGGCTGACGGGGAAGCCGTCGCGCGCTAGAGCCTCCGCTGGGGAGATGACATCGGTGAGCGATTTCGTCCCGAACCGCCTCAGTGCAGCCGCCATGCCCGCGACCGTCCCGGGCACGCCGACTACCTCGTGGCCCGTGCCCCAATAAGCGCTGCCGTCTCGGAAGGTATAGCGGGATGGAGCGGTCTCTCGGAAGTCGAGCGCTGCGATACGACCCCCCGCGCTGCGATACACGAGGAAGCCGCCGCCTCCGATCCCGCACATGTCGGGGCGGGTCACGCCGACGGCGAAGACCGCGGCTACGGCGGCATCTATGGCGTTCCCGCCCTGGTCGAGGATCGACATGGCCGCGTCGGCTGCCAGGGGGTGGACGGAGGCGACAACACCTTTGCTGCCTCGAACCGGTTCGCGGTAGCGGGTCCCCTCAGCGGTAAGGGCCGTCGGCAGCTGAGCGGAGAAGAGCGCGACCAGCAGCGCCGCTAGCAGCCCGCGCCGCAACGCAGGGCGCTTACGGGAGCCGGTGATAGACGGGGAGATATGCCGCATGAGGGTTCATCCTGCAGGAGAACCCGCGGGTGGGCAAGGGCGTTTGGGACGTCGCACGCGGTGCCTCAGCAGTCCCCCTATCGGGTGAGGCTTCTATCCGCTTGGGGGATGCAGGTGTAGCGGCTGGAAATCGATACCAATAGGGACACAGACGGCAGAGAGGAGCGGTCATGGGCCAGATCCAAACGTGGAGCCAGCGGGAAGACGGCGACCTGACCGGCGTGACCGCGGTAGTGAGACTCGAGGCGGCCACCTTCACGCTCGACAGGCTGGAGCTGATACTGCAATTGCGAGAGGTGCAAGAACGGAACCAGCTGATGTCCGAACTGGTTGCCTAAGCAGAACCGGCTTCGCCCAACTCCGGCTGATCCCCGGATTCCCACTCCGCTGCGGTTGGTCCCGTTCCTCCGACACCTACCTGTGCCAGGGCCTGGTTGACCCGTAGAGTCGAGCTGACCTTGCAAACGGTGCGCCCACAGGAGGAGCGATGGCGACTCATCCCGCTCGGCCCTCGGGGACAACACTCGCGGCCTTCGCCGGCACCGTTGTCATCGGCGGAGCGAACTACATCGCTGTCAAGTTCAGCAACCAGGAGCTCGACCCCCTATCGGGCGCAGCACTCCGCTTCCTCGGTGCCGCGATCCTGTTGTTCCTGATCTGCGCCATCGGGAGATACCCGATGCCGCGCGACCGCGCGGCGATAGGCGCGGCGATCTACGGCCTCCTTGGCTTCGGCCTCTCCTATGCGCTCGTCTATTACGCCATCGTCGGGTTAGGCGCCGGACCGACCGCGGTGATAGTGGGCGCCGTTCCGTTAGCGACACTGCTTCTCGCCGCTCTGCACCGGCAGGAGACTCTGACGGTGCGCGGGATCGCCGGAGGACTACTGGCTCTGGTGGGTATCGCGATCCTTTCGATCGGCTCGCTGGACGCAGATCTCGAACCCTCCTACGTCATCGCTGCCGTCGTCGCGGTCATATCCATCGCGGAATCCAGCGTCGTCATCAAAGGCTTCCCGAAGACCCACCCGATGAGCACCAACGCCGTCGCCATGGCGGTCGGAGCGCTGTTCCTGGTGGTCGGGTCTTTCCTGTTCGATCAACGATGGGCGCTTCCGACCTCTGCTCGCACCTGGGCTGCACTGACGTGGTTGGTGGTCGTCGGTTCCGTTGGGCTCTTCTGGTTGTTCCTCTACGTCATCGAACGATGGACGGCCTCCGCAACGGTCTACGTGCTGGCGCTCATGCCGGTGGTCGCCGTGATCCTGGGCGCCTTTTTCGCGGACGAGGCCATCACGACCGAGCTCGTCGTCGGTGGCGCATTGGTGCTGTGCGCCGTCTATATCGGTGCCTTGCGCTCAAAGCCGCAGGACGCGCCCGCCGCCGTCCCGGAAACCGGCACCCTCCAGGCCGCCCCAGAACCTGCGGAGTAGCGGTTGCTCTACCTTTACTCTGGCAGCCCCTTGACTTCGAAGACGTCGAGGCCCGGCGCGCCGCTCGCGTAGATGCGGCCGTTGTACCAGTACGCGGACCAGTAGCTGCCCTCCGCGGGATCGAAGTACGCGATCTCTTCCGGTTTCGCCGGATCGCTGAGGTCGAGCACGTTCATACCCGACTGGAACCAGGCGGCGACCAGTAGACGGGTCCCCGGAATGAACCTGAAGTTGTGCGCCGAACAGGTGTAATCGAAAAGCCCGTCGCCGATGGGCGAGCCACGCGGGATGCTGTAGTAGCTCATGAGCTTGGGGTTTGCCGGGTCCGAGATGTCGTAGACCCAGACCGAACCCATGAACCCGTCGCGGCAGTCGTCCACGAACGTCTCCTCGCCGACCGCGAGGAGCTCCCCGTCGGGGCTAGCCTCAGCCGAGTGGTTGAAGCCGGTCAAGGGGTTGAAGATGCTCGACACGACGACTGGTTCGACGGGATCCGAGACGTCCCAGATCTGGGTCATCGTGTCTCCGGCGCAGAAAGCGAGCTTGCTCTTCGCGGTGATCCGGAAGCTCAGATCATGACACCCGGCGATCTTCGGATCGAAGGTTGCGACCACTTTCGGTCTCACGGGGTTCGACACGTCGATGATGTATTCGTCGCCGCCCCCTTCGGCTTCACCCTCGTAGCCCCATCCGCCGGGCGATGCATAGATGAGGTCTTTCCCGGGATAGGCAGTGAGGGTATGGGTGCCCCACGGCTTCTGCGCCACACTGCCGAGCACCTTCGGGCGCTGTGGGTCACGGACGTCGATCATCGTGATACCGCCGGACGGCTTCCCACACAGGTTCCTGTGGTACCCGAGCGCGAGCAGCCCCGGTCGAACGACCGCAACGTCGTTCTGACCGCCGCCGCAGGGGACGAAGGAAAGCTCCTTCGGGACCCGGCCGTCGATGTCGTAGATGTACGCCCCTCCCGCGGCCTCACCGCGTGCATCGCTGCCGTTCCAGCGGCCCATGTACGCATAGCGGCCCGAGAAATCTAGATCGGTAGCGGAATCCCACACAGCGGTGCCGTCCGGCACCGGCAGGCTCGCGACCAGTTTGACGTTGTCGCTCTTGTCCGCCGATGCCTCCGAAGTCGGGCCTGACCGACCGCTGTCACTGCCCGACTGACCCGCAAGCGCCAGGACCTGTGGGACCACGGAAACGACAACGGCAACGGCCGCGGTGACGGCGACACGGCACGATCTATGGATGCTCGATCCGACACGGCTGTCATCCCAGCGAGCGGTATCCAAAACTGCGGAGCTCTTGCGCATCACACCCTCCGTTCTACGCGCTTCGTCGCAGGTGGGCGGGCTGTCCTCGCACTTACGCCGCGAGACCAGGTGCCGGAGCAGCGCGCATCAGTTGCCCACCCCTTCAGGCTGATCTCCGCAGTCAGCGACGTATGGATTTGCCAAACGAGCACCGACTCCTCCCTGCGGCTAGCGAAGGATCCACCGGAACGAAGGCGTGAGGATCGGGGGAACAGGTGTTACTTCACCAGGCCCCTGCGGCTGTGGAGGATTCTGGCCAGATCCGGCGAAAGACCTATCCACGGACGAATCAACAGCAATCAGCTGGAGGAGGAAGCATCGTGAAGCGGGCACTCTGGATCGGCATCACCCTGTGCGTGGCGGCTGCCTCATCGGTTGCCACGGCGGCCCCGGCCCCTAAGGTCGTCATCGAGGACCCCATCGGTGACGCCAACTTCCTGAACGATCAGGGCACCGGAGATGGCTCCTTTGGGGACATCGTCACGCCGGCGGACGTCAGCAGCGTGACGGACTTCGAAGCGATCTCCATCGCGAACGACGCGAAGAACCTCTACATCAACTTCGAGACCGAGGCGGCGGCGCCAGCGACGCAGGGCGTCGGCTACCGGCTGCGGGTGAATCCCGATGGCCCCGGCGGGAGCTACTGCCTGCTCTTCGAGGTCTTCTACCCCGGTGCCACCGATGCTCTGACCGAAGCAGAGGGCCAGCTGCGTGACGTATGTGCCGGGGGCGACCCGGTGAAGCTACAGGTGCTCGGCAACCAGCTCGTCGTACCGCGGAAGGCAAGCAAGGCGCTCGGCAAGGGCAAGACCCTGAAGGCGCCTCAGGCTCACGGATTCATCTACTCCGGAGGCTCGTACCCGGCAGGCGTTGCGGGACCGGTCGCTGACACCACCAAGCCGGGGGCGGACTACAAGCTCGTCAAGTAGCCGGCACAAAACCAAAAAAAACAGAGCCCCTCGCTGCTCGGCGAGGGGCTCTTTCGCGTCACCTACTTGATCAACAACGTGCGACAGCTTCGAGCGAAGCTGCTAGAGCGCGCAGTTTGAGCGACACCAGCATGTGTTCCAGCACCTACCTACCGCCGCGCACCGCTCCAGGCTGCTACTTCTTCGGATCCGCCTCCGGGCCTCCATTGCCTGAGCCGTTGCCGCGCTCGCGGCCCTCGAGGTAACGCCCGATCAGCGCGGTCAGGCTGGAGCCGGTAAAGGATTCCAGCACGGAGTCGAGTTGCTTCACCGTGTTGGCGGTCGTCTGAGTGAGCTTGTTCGCCCCCTGCGTGTCGATGATGGTGATCTCCTTCACATTGCTGATCGGCTCGGCGACCGCCCGAGCGATGTCTGGGAGCCGCGAGATCATCAGCTCGAGGATCGCCGCCTCCTCGTACTCCTTGTATGCGGAGGCTTTTTTCGTCATCGCCTGCGCCTCTGCGTCACCGAGCAGGCGAGTGGCTTCGGCACGCGCCTGCCCCAGCTCTCTCTCCTCGAAGGCCCGTCCGGCAGCAGTCGCCTCGAGCGTCGCCCGCTCGGCTTCAGCGCGGGCGAGCCCAATCTCGCGCTGTTCGAAGGCGCGGCCACCGGCTACGGCCTCGAGGTTTGCGCGCTCCGCTTGGGCCTCCAGAAGCCGCCGGTCGCGAGCGGCTTCGGCCTCGGCCTTCACCCGATACCTCTGCGCCTCGGCCGCCTGCTCACCTGCGTAGCGCTGCGCGTCCGCCGTTCTCCTGATCTCGGCATCCAGCTCCTTGTCGCGGCGGTTCGCCACCAGCTCGGCGACCTTCGTCTCGGTCAGGACGACCTCGCGCCGCGCTTCCGCGTCGGCCAGAGGCTTCGCCTGCTCCGCCCGCGCCTGAGCGGACGCGACCTCCTGAAAGATCGCCTGCTCCTTGAGGCGCGTGACCTTCTCGGACTCCAACACCGCCTGGCGAGCGACCTCTTGCTTCTGACGCGCCTCGCGATTGGAATCGGCCTCGGCTATCTCCGCGTCGCGTCGCACCTCTGCCGCTGCCTTCCGCCCCAGATTTTCGATGTACTGCTCGGAGTCGGCGATCGACTGGATCGTGAATACGTCGATCGCAAGGCCGGTGCCCTGCAGGTCGCCGTTCGCCACCTCTTGAACGCGCGCTGCAAAGACCTCGCGGTCGCGGATCAGCTCGTCCACCGTCAGTTGGCCGATGATCGTTCGAAGCGAACCCTCCATGACGTTGCGCACCATCTCGGGGACCTTGGCTTGGCTGTCCAGGAAGCGCTGCGCGGCCTGGCGAATGGAGTCCTCGTCGTCTGCGATCTTCACGTTGACGATCCCTTCGACGGAGACCGGTACGCCCTGCGTGGTCACGGCGCCCGCCAGCCCAACGGGGATCGACTGGACCTCGAGCGAGATCCGCTTCGCGACGTTGACCAGGGGGTAGACGATGGCTCCTCCACCGACGACGACTCGGATGCCGCCCCGAGAGCGCTTCGACCCGGCGATGATCAAAGCCTCATTGGGCTTGGCTACCTTGTAGCGGCTCGCGGCGAAGGCGAGCACCGCCACGACGACAACGATCAAACCGATGACTATGAAAGGAACCTGTCCCACCGATGCCCCCGTTTCCTAATGCCGCCTAGCGGCGGGCGACCTTGAGCGAGTTCCCGAGAGCCTCACGGACGACGATCTCGTCACCCGAGTGGATCTCTTGCTCGCTTGTTGCTGTGAAGCTACGCGTCATCCCCTCGTGGTGGACCGAAACACGCCCCGTCTTGCCGGGAGCGACCGCTACCGTGCAATGGCCTTCGAGACCTACCAGCTGTGAGGCCGAGAAAGGCTCCGCGGCCTCTTGACGTCCGAGCACCTTGAAGAAGAGGAGAGCCAGGCCGCCGAGGACGAAAGCGGAGGCCAGCCCTACGACGACGGACTTCCCTTCGCTGACCTCCGTTGCCTTGAGCGCGAGCAGCCCGCCGCCACCGAACGCCGCTATCGCGGTGAAAAGAACGGGAGTGGCCGAGACGCCATCGCCGAGATCGAAGTCAAAAACGTCTAGGACGTCACCGAGGAGGATGGAGACCACCAAGAATCCTGTCCCCACCCCGAGCGCTACCCAGTAAGCAAGCTCGAGTCCCATCTTCCGACTGTATCGAAATGACCTGCTGCAGGTGCTCGTCCGCCCTCGCCTCTAGCCGCGAGGCGCTAGGAACAACGACTGCAGGCCGCGCCCGATGACGCCGCCCTCGTCCGAAAGCGTCGAGGTCGCGAGCCCGATGCCCGTGGGCTCGACGGTCGTTCGCGCGTCGAGACAGACCCACTCGCCGCGCGGCAGCCGGTGCAGGTAGACGCTGAGGTCGGGATTGATGAAGACCCACTTCGTGAAGTCGAGAGCCGACGAGATCCCGTTCCCGGAGTCGGCCAGGACCAGCACGCGGCTCAGCGGGCTGATCTCTTCGCCTTCGACGAGTGGGTATCTCATCCGTGCCCAGGTGGCTGCTGGACCGGGTTCGAGGAACCCGCCGCGCACGAAGCTCCACTCCATCGCGTTGAGATAGCTCGTCTCACCTGCGGGGAACGTGTCCGACGCCTCGCCCGCATCCGGTGGGGCCGGCGGAGTGTCTCCATGAACCACCTCGTCGAGCTCGAGCTCGGCCGTCCGGACCGCCCACCCCTGCGCTTTCATCACGACCCCGTCGTCGTCGGACAGCTCCGCAGCCGCGAGGACGACGCTGCGGCCGGGCCGGATCAGTCGCGCGCTCACCCGCAACGACGCGACCGGAACGGGCCGCAAGATCTCGAACGTCGCGCGCACGATCTGCATCTCGGGACGAGCGACTACCCGCTCGAGAGCTCTCCCGAGGAGCGCGGCGGGGGGACCGCCGTGCTGTGAGTCGGGGCTCCAGGGGCCGATCGTCCAGCCGGTGGAGATGAAGCGGTCGTCGCCGTCCGGGACGAAAAAGGCATCAGCCATAGAGGTGGAGGTGCCGCGGACGGCTGTGTCCGATGACGCGACTCAGGAACCGGGCTCCGAGAACAGCGGCGCCATGCGGATCTCCATCGACGCCTGGTCCGCGTCGAGAGCGTCGTTCGTCCACACGATCAGGGCCTCGTCGTAGACGTCGACTGGGGTGTCGGTCTCCTCGATCCACGCCATCAGCGCGTCGCCCCAGCGCTCCTCCAACAACGCCGCGCGCATCTCTTCGAGCCTGGCGGGAGACCGAACCGTCTCCGACGGGAGCTGGGCCACGACCTGAAGCGCCAGCACCCGCGACAGCACCTCGGCGCTTTCCGCCAGGAACACCTTCGGGTCCTCCTCCCGCACGACCGCGTACGCGCCTAGCCGCTGGTTCACGGCCGCGCTCTCAGGAACCATCCGCCTTCGGCAACAGCAAGGTCTCTGCGGGATCGGCTCCGTCGGCGTATGCACGCAGCCGCTCTTGTCCCTCGAGCGACAGCATCTCGATCGCATCGTCGAAGGTGAAGCGGTGGGCGGCGCGCAGAGCCTGCCCACCCGCGCTCGAGTGTCCCGGGAGGTCGGTCGTGAGGAAGACGAGACGGTAGTTCTTCAGCCCCGACGCCTTCAGCACCGACGCCTTACCGAGCGCCTTCCACAAGGTGTCGGTGCGCCGCAGCCCGGCGCGGGTGCTGGTGAACGCGCCGGAGACGTCGAAGAACCAGCGCCGCCCGAGCTTGTCCTTCGCGGAGAAGTTCACCTCGACGCCACCGCGCACGCGGCGGTCCTCTTCGAACTCCTTGAAGCCGCAGTCCCGCAGGACGGCCAGCGCGATCTCCTTGGCCCTCTGGCCTTCTCTGACCGCCCGGCTCTGATACTGCTCGTTCTCGCTTGCCTGCTTTGGAACTGCGGGGATCGAAACACGCCGCGCCGGAGGGCGCTTCGCGGATTCCAGAGCCTCTCTCTCGGCCTCCACCCGCTTGCGCGCCGCGACCACGTAGTCCGCATCGGTGTCGTAGCCGACGAAGTGACGCTCCGAGCGCACCGCGGCGACCGCGGTGGAGCCCGAGCCCATGAATGGATCCAGCACCACGTCGTCTCTATAGGTATAGAGCTGGATCAGCCGCTCCGGGAGCTCGACCGGGAACGGGGCGGGGTGGTTCACCCGCGTCGCGCTCTCCGTCGGGATCTCCCACACGTCGGTGGTCGCCTCCATGAAGTCGTCTTTGAAGATCGAGACCTCGGACGGAAGGTCGCGACGCGCCCGCTCACGGCGCGCCAGCGCCCGGTCGAACCGCCCCTTGGAGGCGACGATCACGCGCTCGGTGAGGTCACGCAGCACGGGGTTCGACGGGCTCTGGAAGGATCCCCACGCGCACGAGCCCGACGCGCCCTGTCCCTTCACCCAGATGATCTCGCCGCGCAGCAACAAACGCAGGCGGTCCTGGAGGATCGTCGTGATGTCCGCCGCCAGGGATCGGTACGGGCGTCGGCCGAGGTTCGCAACGTTGATCGCCATGCGGCCCCCCGGCTCGAGCTTGCGGGCGCACTCGGCGAACACCTCTTCGAGCATCTCGAGGTAGTCGAGGTACGTCGCCGGAACATGACCCTCGCCGAGCGCTTGTTCGTACTCCTTACCGGCGAAGTAAGGCGGGGACGTCACCACGAGCGCTACGGAGTTGTCGGCAAGCTCGGTCATGTTGCGGGAGTCGCCCTGGTAGATCCGGTCCAGCACGTGGGCCGGGTTGACCCGCACCTCGTCGTCGGAGGAGATCTCGGGCAGCGCGAAGCGAGAGTAGAAAGCGCTCGAGTCGTGGCTCTCCCTGCGGCCGACGCCGAACTCGGACGTCGAGGTAGGGCGTCTCTTGCCGGTCACATCCCCTCCTTGATCGCCCTCATCCTAGGGCCGCGGCCATCTCAGATGAAGGTACCCCGGCCCTACGACGGAAACGCGCCGAGCTACGGCTCGCCTACCTCCGGAAGGTCGATGCCGGAGATCTCCACCGCCTCGACCGCGTCCCTGAGCGCCAGCGCGCGATCGATGACGCGCAAGAGGTCGCCCACGTGGAACGAGTGCGAGGAGTGCGCGGCGGTGCTGAGGTCCAGCATGACCTTGCCCTTCTTGAACGACTTCTCGTGCCGTTTGCCCCACCGCTCGTAACGAAGGCGCGGCCCGAGCGTCAGCTCCCAGGGCCCGAATATCAGCCAGCGATGCCCCGGGTAATCGCGGACCACGAGGTAGCCGCCCCCTCCATTCCACACGATGCGGCGGTAGACGGTCTCGTCGAGCACGAAGATGTCCGACGGCGGCACGTCCGGCCACAGCGCCGCGAGTCCCTCGGACGTCGGCTTGATCTTCTCCTTGAGATCGAGCTCGACTCGGCTGTCCGCGTAGTTGAAGGAGAAGTCGAGGCGGTCGAAGTCGTTGGTGCGGTCGATCAGCGCCTCGATGCGGTGGTCCTCGCGCAGGATCGTTGCAAGCCGTGCCTCCCCGGCGCGAGCGGCGTCCAGGTCGCGATCCCAGTCCTCCGCTCTCCTGCCTCGAGCCATGGGATTAATCTACGTCGCCCCCGCAGCGCAGCGGCACCTCCCGACGATCGAGTGCCGACGGGTAAAGGAGGTCTACGCGGCCCCCGCAGACTCGCCGGCTCGGAACTTCCGAAGCTGCGCAGCGGCTTGTTGGCGCACCTGGTTCTTCACGACCGGGGTCCAGCCGAGTGCCACGCCGATGGGTCCAAGAGCCATGCGCGACCAGCGGTAGAAGTCGAAGTCGTCGCGGTGGCTGACGATGAGGCCGTCTCGGAAAGCGAAGGAGGACTCGATCTTGTTGTGCACGCGCCGCCCCGTCTTCGGAAAGTCGTAGATCGCTTCCCACCTAGCCGAGCCGGAGGCATCGTCGACGTGCACGTCGCTGAAGCTGACGTCGAGGTCGTTGCCGCTGGTGCAGAACATCCGCCACATAGTGCGGGCGCCGTCGGCGTCGAGCTGCGGGAAGACCGGATCGCTGAAGGTGCCGTCGTCGGCGTAGCAACGTGCCATCGTCTCGTGGTCGCCCTCAGCGAAGGCCGAATAAAACCGGGTGAGGAGTTCCGCGTTCGGATGCACGCGCTCAACGTATCTCAGGAGCTAAGTGGCAGCCGGAGAGGTCGCCGGAGCGAAGACGTCTGTTCCGGCCGGAAGGAACCTCGCCAGCCGGATCGAGTAGATGGCGGCGGCCCCGGACACGAACGCCATCAACAGGAACAGTTCCGCGCCCCGCCCCGCCCCGAGCAGGAACCCGCCCAGCGCGGGGCCCAACATGTTCCCGATGGACCAGGTGAGGCTGTAGGCAGCGTTGTAGCGACCGCGCAGATCATCGGGAGCGAGATCGTTCACCAGCGCCGGGAGCGCGGCTTGCATGAAGGTCTCGCCCATGGCGAAGATCCCGGACGCCGCGACGAAGAGGAGAACCGCTATGAGGCCTCCGCCGATGCCACCGGCGACCGCGGTCACTACCCAGGCGCCGGCCCACAACACTCCCACCGCCGCCATGGCCCCGGAGCGACGACGGCCGGAAAGGCCCCTCAGGACGACGAGCTGAATCCCGACGATGACGATCGTGTTGACCGCGTACACGATGCCGAGGCCCCGTGTGCTGAGACCCCCCTCCTTCGTTGCGAAGGCGGGGAAGCTCGACTGCAGCTGCGCGTAGCCAACCGTGATCAGCACCACGCTCAAGGCGAAGACGCGCATGAAGGAGGTGTCGCGGAAGAGGCGCTGCCAGCTCTGGAGGCCGGTCTCTTCCGCATCCGAGCGAGCAGGTCGCGGATCGATCTCGACCGCGAATCGCAGGACGGCGACATAGATCACGAACGTAAGCGCATCTATGAGAAACACCGTCATGAAGCTCTGGGGCCGCGACGCGTCGACGAGGAGGCCTCCGATGATGGCGCCCAAGCCGATCCCGGCGTTGAGCAGCGCGAAGTGGACGGAGTAGACGGCCGCGCGCTGCGACGGGTCCACCACAGACGCCATGAACGCGTGAGCAGCGGGCCACATCGAACTGATCGAAACGCCGAAGAGCAGCGCCCACGCGTAGCCCTCCCACAGCGCGTCTACGTAGATGAGCGATCCGGCCGCGATCGCGGCGAGTGACAGCGACAGCATCAACACCTTGCGCGCGCCAACCTTGTCGATCAACCACCCTGTGGTCGGCGCCACGACGAGACCTGCGACCGCGACCGTCGACAGCATCAAGCCTGCCTGCTCGATCGGGAAGCCGCGGGCGTCGCGGAGATAGATCACGAGGAACGGGATGATCATGCCGTTCCCGAGGGCCGAGACCGCGTCGGCGCCGAGGACGATCCACGCCTTGCGGGACAACTGCGGGATGAGCGAGCTCATGGTCTATTTCATATCAGCGCGAGCGCCCGGGCCCCGAGTACCGCAACCGAGGTGACTCCCGGCACGCTTACGCGCGAAACCTGCGTTTAACGCAGCTTTTGTACAAGAGCGATCGGGCGAAGGTTCAGCTCGCGGTCGTGATGTCGTACTTCTCCCGCTGCTGACTCAGACGAGCCTCGAGGGTCTCGCGGATCTGCGCGTCGAGGTCAGGCTTCCATGCCAACAGCGCGTTGAACGACTCCTTCGCCAACACGAGCAGCTCGACGTCTTCCAGTGCCTTGACGTTCTTCGTGTGAGTCGTTTCGCACAACAGCGAGTGCTCGCCGAAGTAATCGCCGGGTGCGATCTGGGCAATCTCGATGTCGGTGTCGTTCACCTCGTCGTAGATCTGGACTCGGCCGGTCAGCACGATGTACAAGGCCTCGCCCGGCGTGCCTTTGCTGAACACGCAGTCTCCCGCCGACCACACGAGGTTCACAGAAGCGCCGAGGATCTCGAGCAGGTCCTCCTCCTCGAGCAGGGCGAAGCCGGGCACCCGCTTCAGCGCCTTCACGAGACTGTGACTAACCGCCACCTCGAGCCTTCCCTCCTATGATCGCCGGCACCGAACCTAATCGCTCCTTCAAGGAGGGTGGATGTCGATCTCAAACGTGCCGGTCAGGATCGCCCAGATCTCGGACATCCACTGCGGCGAGAGCAGCTTCGATCCCGGCGCGCTGGCGGTCGCGATCGAGCGGATCAACGCGATGGAGCCCGACGTCGTGGTGGTCGCGGGTGACCTCACCGCCGCGGGCTACCAGTGGGAGTACGAAGAGGCCGCGAGCTGGCTGGCGAAGATCGAGTACCCCAAGGTCGTCGTGCCGGGCAACCACGACTCACGCAACGTCGGCTACATCCACTTCGAGCATCACTTCGGCGAGCGTTTCTCGCGCTGGCGTCTCGCGTTCGAGCCGGAGCGCGCGAAGAGGCTGGGCGCAACAGGGCTCACGATCGTCGCGGTGGACTCGTCCGAGCCGGACCTGAACGACGGCCGCGTCGGGCGCGAGCACTACCCGTGGATCAAACAGCAGTTCAGCGAGCCCAACGACATCACAGTATTCGTGATCCATCACCACCTCGTGCCGATCCCCGGGACCGGACGCGAGCGCAACATCATCCTGGATGCAGGAGATGTCTTGGCAGAGCTGACGCAGCTAGACATCGACGTGGTTCTGTCGGGTCACAAACACGTGCCGTATTTCTGGGGCGTCAACGGGATGTTGATCTGCAACTCGAGCACCGCCACCACGAAGCGCGTGCGCGGCCTGACACCTCCGTCGTGGAACGAGCTTCAGATCGACGCGTCGACGATCAAGTGCTACACGCACTACCCGGACGGACGCCGCGAGCTGTCGTTGATCTTCAGCCTCAGAACGCGCGAGATGACGCGCGAGGCGTTCTATCTGACAGAAAGGTTCCTCGGTTCGAACCGCTTGCTGATGGACCAGAGGCAAGTGATGGGCTAGCTCCACAGGAGCAGCAGGTTTTTCCTTCCATACACGCGCCTCTATCCGGCATCGACGGGACTCGTTTGGGGGATTCGTCGCGTTCGGTCATTTCCTATGTTGCCTCTGGGTGGAACCGATGCTTTCTGGAGGTAATCGATGGCAAAGAGAGCCACGTGGCTCGCGACCGTTTTGATAGTGGGTTCAATCGCAACGGCACAGCCGGCTTGGGCCGCGCCGTGCTACGAACAGTCTCAGCTCGAAGCGCAAATGGCCGCCGCTACCAACCAGGCTCGGCGCAACGCGGGGCTTCGCGCTCTCGCCGTAGACCCACAGTTGTCACAGGTAGCGGAGGTGCATTCCTATTGGATGGAGCGCCAGAACCGGCTGTATCACTCGAACCGTCTCGGCTGGAAGGTGACCAATTGGGTCTCGCTCGGCGAGAACGTCGGCTACGGAGGATCGATCTCGACGCTCCAACAGATGTTCATGGATTCTCCCGGGCACCGTCAGAACATCCTCGACCCAAACTTCACCTACATCGGTGTGTCGGTGAGACCCGAGGCGGGCCGGCTGTGGGTGACGGTGGTCTTCGAGTCACGATCGAACCCCGGCACCCGCCTCGACATGCGGAGCTGCTGACTACGTAGTCCCCAGGTCGACCTTGAAGACCTCCACGCCGCCGTCGCCTTTGCGCCCGTAATCCGAGGTCCAGATCAACCCGTCGACCCAGTAGGCGCCCCACGCCTTGAAGTCGTCCGCGATGTAGTAGGCGAGCTCCTTCGGCCGCATCGGATCACTCACGTCGAGCACGTTGAGGCCACCCTGGAACCACCCCGTCGCAAGGATCTTCGTGTCCGGTTTGAAGTCGTACATGTGCGCCGTGCACCACTTGTCGTAGGTGGCCCAGAAGCTGGAGACGGCCGCGCCGCGAGAGATGTTGTAGTAGCCCCTCGGCGCGGGCGCTTCCGGGTTCGTCACGTCATAGAACCAGAGTGCCCCCGTGGGGGTGCCGGTGCATGAGTTCACCCCGTGCGCCTCGTCCCCGACGACCAGTAGCTTGCCGTCGTCGCTGAACCCCGCCGAGTGGTTGAAGAACACCTGAGGCGTCGGGATCCGGGCCACCGTCTTCGGCTTCAGCGGATCGCTCACATCCCAGAGCTGCGTCTCCGCGCCTCCGGCACATGCCGCCAGCTTGCGGTCCTTGCGGATGACGAACGCGACGTCGTGACAGCCCAGCCCGTCGGAGGTGAAGGTGTACATCTTCGGCTTGGCCGGGTTCGTCGCGTCGATGATCCGCTCGATGCCCCGCTCCAAGTCACCACAACACCCGTTCGGGGAGCTGTAGATGATCGGCTTGCCGGGATAAGCGGTCATCGTGTGTGACGAAGCGCCCTCGACACCCGACACGATGCGGGGATCGCGCGGGTTGCGAACGTCGATGAAGATGACGGCCCACTCGAAGCCACAGCTCTGGTACACGTCGATCGCGATGAAGCCCGGCTTGACGATCTCGACCTCGGTGCCGCCGAGTCCCAGCGGGCCACAGGTGAAGGTCGACACGACCTCCATCGAGGTCCGGTCGATGATCGAAAGCTGCTCCCCGAAGGCGTAAGCCCAGCGTCCCTGGAAGGCGATCTCCGACACCCAGCCGAGCTTCAGGTCGGCGACCTTCTTGATGTTGTCGCTCTTGTCGGAGGTGGCCGTTGCCGACGCGGGCGCGAGCCCTGCGGTCACGAGGACAGCCACGACAGCGGCCGCGAAGATCTTCTTCATCATCCCTCCACTCTCAGTACGTCGATCCCGCGCTGCATGTCGACGGTGTAGACGACCTCGTCGGTGATCCAGTAAGCCGCGCTCGTGTTAGCTCCCCATCCGAGGAAGTAGCCGATCTCCTCGACCTTCCCGTCCGGCCGCACGTCGAGGAACCGCACGCCGTGGCCGTAGAAGCCGAGGGCGACGGTGCCGCCGTCCCGGAAGCCCGGACTGGGCTCGAACCAGTGGGCGGAACAGCCGTAGAACCCACTGACCGCCGGCTGACCGTCGACATACGTGCCGTTGCCCGGCACCCGCCACTGGCTGAGCGACCTGAAGGTGCGCGTCCGCCGCCAGTTCGACGCGTCCCATACCTCGAAGGCAGCATCGGTCTCGGCGTCACGGGTCTCGCAGCGAAGATGGTCGTACTCGGTTGCGGTCAGGACGAAGTCGTCCTTTCCGCCGCGAGGCCAGATGACGTTGTGGCCGGAGTTCGTGGACAGCTCCGACAGCGCGATCACCTTCGGCCGGGCGATGTCGCGGCGGATGTCGAGGAGAAACATCGGCGTGCTGGCGGTGAGGACCAAGCCCGGCCGCACCTCGGTCACGTCGTGGATGAACGTGTCCTTTGGCAGGACGTCCGTCCAGCGCTGCTTCAGCATCGGGGGCGCCCGGATCGCGCAGGTCGTAGATGCCTCCGCCGACCGAGCCGTAGGCCCACTTGCACTCGAACAGGCACTCGTAGGTGTGGTCACCGCCGCCGGGGATCGTCGCGATCACCTTCGGCTTGCTCTTGTCGCGGACATCGACGACGGTGAGATCGGCGTATTCCTGTCTCCCCCAGTACGTGAAGGGAAAGCTGCGTTGCGAGAGCAGCGCGATCTTGCCGTTCGTAGCGATGTCCTCGTTCTCCCAGAAGTGCGGCGCCGGAAGGTGCCCGACGAGCTGTGGATCCTCGGGGTTCGAGACATCGAAGATCAGGAGTCCCTGGCCGTTGACCGTGACGTAGAAGTAGTCGCCGACGAGACGACCTCCCTCCGCGAAGCCGGCCGCAAAGGGCACGTTGCGTAACCAGGTGACGTTGTCCGACGACACTCCACCGGGGCTGGGAGCGGCCGCGGCAGGAGCGGCGACCGCCAGCGCCAGCAGCAAGGCGAGGTAAGAACGGCTCTTGCCGATAAAGAGCGACCGCGTCTTCGCGATCGCGTGTAGGACCAGCACTGCGGACCTCCTGCGCACCCCACCCCTCCGTTCATCCTGCGCTGGTGCCGGTGGAGGGACCCTCCCCCCCGTGCCCGCGAGGCCCGGCCATCCAGAGGTCGGCGGTCATCCACCTTTTAGCTGCTCTCCGCAGTCAGCCGCCACAGTGATTAGCCACAGCGGGCCGAACTCCTTCAACCTCGATCGGAAGGCGCAACCAGCTAGGGAACAGATGTTCCGTGGATGAGGTGCCGGTTCAGGGCGTCCGGAGGGTGCAGGAGACGAGGTCGTAGCGCGGGATCGGCTTCGCGTCCATGGCCCGGCAGGTGAGCTGATGGGGTCCGTCCTCTCGCACCCGGACCTCCACCTCGGCGTGGGCACCTGTGGACAACGCGAACGTCGCGCCCACGCGTCCGTCGGACCTGGGATCCATCAACGACACGTCGTCGATGCCGACGAGCCCGGTCTCGCGTCGCAGGAAGTATTCGGCCGCCTGCAGCGGGAAGGGCAGACAGCAGCGGCCGCGATAGTGCTCCAGCGAGATGGTTCCGCGCGCGTAGTCCGACATCAAGCTCTTCACCTCGCCCGGCCCGACACGGCCGTAGTAGATGCCGTGGGGGAAGCAGACGAGGTTCGCGGCGAAACGATCGCCTCCGATGTGCGAGCACTCCCAGGCATCTGCATCGGGATCCGCGCACGCGACCCGTGAGACCTGGTTGCCGCGGATCGAACAGCAGGCGTCGTGGCGGCCGTGCGTACACACGAGGAACAACGGGTCAGTCCGCTGTGTGGCTTCGGCGATCGCTCCGCCGTCACGAAGCGGCGACAGGTCCACGTCGAGGAGATCGTCGAAGCTGTCCAACGCCAGGTCCGCGAGATACAGGTCACAGTCCTCGGTACGGAGGAAGTAACAGCGGCGCTTCTGCGACGACATCCGAACTCCGCGCCGGATGAGGACCACGCGGACGCCCGCCTCTCGCGCGCGACGTCGTAGCTCGCGCGCTCGCCGCTCGGGAAGGCCGCTCTGCAGGAGCGCGTCCGGCCCCCACGAACCGGGCTGTTCCACCAACAGCCAGCGGCGGACGAAGGACGCGGTTCCGTGCAGCGGTTCATCTCGGGCCAGCGCGGCGTCGGCGCAACGGAAAACGTCAGCCGTCAAGGACTACCTCTAGGAGGCCCTCCCGGACCAGCCGCTTCACCAGGATCACCGCTCCCTCCGCGTCGAGGAAGGACTGTAGATCGCGGACGGCGAAACGCTCTCGCCGAGCGACCTCCTCCATCGCCGCGCGTGCGACCGGCGGCATCTCGAGCTGACGGTCGGCAAGGAGCACCTTCACGTCTCCGTCTCCCGGGAACACCACGCAGACAGCGCCGCGGCGGCGAGCGACCACGGTGGTCGGTCCGATGGCATCTAGCTCGTCCAGCTGGTGCAGCTGCCCGCGCACTATGCCTTGCGACGTCGCCATCACGCGCCGAGCGACGCGTTCCGTCAGCTCGTCAACGTCGAGCTTGTCCAACCAGGCGCGCATCTCGTCCACCTGCTTCTCGAGCGTCTCGCGCAGCGAAGGCACATCTTGGGCACTTCCGTGCCGCAACCGTTCCTTGAATATGGGCTCCTGCTCGGCGAGCTTCACGATCTCTCGCACCACGTCGATGCCGTCGTGCGTCAGGATCCCGACCGTGAGGTGCGATGACGAAGACCTCGCTGTGGTGGCTGCATGCGGGAACCCCGTGGGGATGTAGAGACAGGCGCCGCGTTCGATGTCTTGGTCGATCAGCACGATGTCTTCGTCATCCCGGTCGTAGACGATCCAGTGTTTAGAGCCCGACACCTGCAGCACGAAGACGTCGTGGTCGTCGCGGTGGACGTCGAAGCCTCGCGAGCCGCGCGGGGTGATGTACGCGTTGACCTGGAGACGGTGCCCGAGTGCCAGCTCGAGGTCGCGGCAGAAATCGGTCAGCGGCTCCCAGTATCGGTGCAGCGACTCGAGGACGATCGTCCCACCCTCCGCGTAGCGCTGATAGACGAGCGCCGCGTTAACGACGTCCTCGCTGCCTTGCCCGCGCGCGCTCGTGGTGTAAGCGGCCGGCGGCAGTGTCTTTCCGTCCTTGACCATCCGGAGATTCGAGGCTCGCAGCCCGAGCGAAGACACCATCCGGTCCAGGTCGTCCGCGGACGAGAGGTCGTCGAAAGAGGCGTCGCCGTCCGGCTCCCGCAGCAGCGGGGCCAGGCCCCAGTGCTTATCGAAGAACGCGTCGACATCGCCGACGCAGCGCTCCAGCGCCGGCACGTCCACGGATCGAGTCGAGGTGCTAGCTGTCCTGCGAGTCGGAGTCGGAGCCTCCGGAGTCACCGTCGGTGCCGTCGGTATCCGTCCCGTCCGGGTCCGTGCTGTCCGGATCGGTGTGCGAAGCCGAGGTCGTGCCGGCGCCTCGCATCCAGGTCGTCGTGATGTCCTCGTCTCTCAGGACCCGGTCGTCGCCCATCGAAGCACCTCCCGCTCGTCTGACGGTCGCGCGCAGCCTAGTACAGCTAGGAGACCAGGCGCCTCCGCATCAGGCGGGTCGCGACCGCCCCCGCGACGAGCAGCAGCGCAAGGAGGTAGGCGACGTGCCACAGCGTGACGACGCCGACCTCACCCGTCGTCAGAGCGCGCAGTAACGAAGCCGAGTGATACAGCGGCGTCGCTTGAACGATCGGCCGCAGGTAGGCGGGATACAGAGACACCGGAAAGAAGGTCCCGGAGAACAGAAATAGAGGAAAGACAACGAGCGTCATGACCTTCTCGATCGAGGAGATCTCCTTCGTCATGCCAGTCAGCACCATCGCGCCCGCCGATAACGCGCCGCCGGACAACATCACTGCCGGCAGCGCCAGCAGCGCCCACGGAGAATGGATCAGGCCCAGCGCCGCCATCACAGCGAGGAACCCGGCTCCATAGATCGTCCCCCTGATGAGCGCCCACAGGATCTCTCCCAGCGCTATGTCGGCGATAGAGATCGGCGTCGTGATGATCCCGTCATAGGTCTTCATCCAGTTCAACTTGAAGAACGGCCCGAAGAAGCCGTCAAAGATCGCTCCGTTGAGCGTCGACGCGGCGAGCATCCCGGGCGCGAGGAACGAGGCATAGTCGAGGTGCCCTCCCGCGTAAGGAACCGACTCGACGTAGCGACCGACCCCGAACCCGACCGCCACGAGATAGAACAACGGCTCGAAGAACCCGCTGACGAGCGCGATCCAGTAGCGCTTGTAGGCCAAGACGTTGCGCTGGACCAGTTTGAGTGCCCGGTGTAGCGACGGCAGTGGCGAGACATGAGCCTCGACCGACATCAGGGCAGCAGCCTTCTCTCGAGGTTGCGGATCCCGATCGCGACGCCGAGCCCGAGCATCACCAGCAGGTACGAGAGGTGCCAGAGCGCAGAGACCTCCAGGTCATAGAGCGCGAGCTGCCTCACGAGCTCCACCCCGTGGAAGAGCGGCGTCAGGTGGGCGAGGGCCTGGCCCCACGACGGGAGCTGGTCGATCGGGAAGAACGTCCCGGACAACAGGAACAGAGGCGTGACTATGAACCTGAACATCCACGTGTAGGCGTCGTCCGTCTGCTGCGTAGCGGTGAATGCGAAGGTCGGCGCCGCACAGGCAAGACCGAGCAGGATGACGACGGGCAGCGCCAACACGGCTCCCGCTCCGACGAGACCGAATACCGCCATGACGGCGAGGAAAGGGAGCGCGAGCTGCGTCAAGACGACGCCGATCCACGAGAGCTCGCCCAGGAAGATGTCTCGCGGTGACAGAGGTGATGCGACCATGGCCTCGTAGTTCCTCTGCCAGGTGATCTTGCTCATGATCGGATACGTCGCGCTGAAGAACCCCGTCTGCATGCAGCTCGCCGCGAAGATCCCGGTTGCGAAGAAGGCTGTGTAATCAACGCCTCCGAACGCCTGTCTCTCTTGCACCAAGGACCCGAGCCCGAGGCCCATCGCAGACAGGAACATCACGGGCGTGAGCACCGATAGCAACAGCGAGCTGCGCCGCGACCGCCAGTACACGAGCCAGTTGCGACGAACGATCTTGAGCGCGTTCACTCGATCAAGGACCTCCCGGTGATCGTCAGGAAGACGTCTTCGAGCGTTGCCCGTCGTACCAAAGCACTGTCTGTCTCGATCCCGCGCTCGTGGATGGCGGTGAGCGCTGCATCACCCGCGGCCGTGTAGAGCAGGACCCGGTCGGGCAGCCACTCCGCCCGCTCCGCGAGACCATCCAGGGAAGCGGCGAGCCGCTTGCGCGCCTCATCGCTCAGCCGCAGCTCCAGCACCTCCCGCGTGCTGTAGCGCGCGATCAGCTCACGCGGTGATCCCCCCGCGACGATCTTCGCCTTGTCCATCACGACGAGCCGGTCGCACAGCTGCTCAGCCTCGTCCATGTAGTGCGTCGTGATGACCAGCGTGACTCCACTCTGCTTCAGCCTGTAGAGCCGGTCCCACACGAGGTGTCGCGCCTGCGGGTCGAGCCCGGTGGTCGGCTCGTCGAGCAGGATCAGGTCGGGCCGGTTGATCAGAGCTCTGGCGATCGTGAGGCGGCGCTTCATCCCACCCGACAGCGGGTCGACCCTGCTGGTCGCCTTGTCGGTCAGCTGCACGAACTCGATCAGCTCGTCGATCCGTTCCGCAGCAGTAGGGCGCGGCACGTCGAAGAAGCTCGCGTACATCTCCAGGTTCTCTCGCACCGTGAGCTCGATATCGAGGTTGTCCGCCTGGGGCACGACTCCGAGGCGCGCCTTTATCTGGGCCGCGTGGGTTGCGGGGTCCATCCCCATCACCTCGAGGGTTCCGGAGGTGCGCGGCGAGGTGCAGCCGATCATGCGCATGGTCGAGGTCTTGCCGGCGCCGTTCGGGCCGAGGAAGCCGAAAACCTCTCCCCTGCGGACCTCGAAATCGACACCGTCTACGGCCACGAGCTGCCCGAACGTCTTGCGCAGGGCGCCAGCGACGATCAAGGGGCCGGACGTGGGCGGGTTCATCCAGCGAACCCTAATCAGCCCGCCCCCCACAAGAACACGAGGGTTTTGAGCGCGCGTGTGGTCGCTATACGACCATTCAAACGCTCAAAACGGGGTGGGGTGGTCGGGGGCGTGCTGGGCGCGCCTTATCTTGGGGCATCATGGCCAGCACCCGAACCTCGATCGGGCGGCTGATCCCACCACGCAGCTCGCTTGGCGAAGGCAAGCGCTGGCGTTGGGTCGCCGTCGGCGTCGCGACCGCTGCCCTCGCCGCGCTCCCCGCAACGATCTCGGCCCTCCCGACCTCCGCGCCCGAGATACCCGCGGACGCCCTGCTGCAACGGATAGTCGCGTCCGAGGCGGTCCCCTTCCGTGGCTACGCCGAGAGCACCGGCGCGCTGGCCCTGCCGGACGTGCCACAGGTGGGACGCCTCGGAGACCTGTTCGCGCAGACGACGCGGCTTCGGGTGTGGGTGACGTCGCCGACGCGATGGCGGGTGGACGAGCTCCTCTCCGCCGCCGAGCGCGGCACCTACATGGATGCGACCGGCCTGTGGCTGTGGGATTCCGCTCGCCGTACGGCAACCCGGATAGACGGACACCCGAGCGTGCGGCTTCCGCGCGCTGCGGACCTTCTTCCGCCCGCACTTGGGCGTCTGGTGGCACAAGCCGCGAGTGAGACCGAGGTGACAGCGTTGACAGCGCGGCGCATCGCAGGTGTCGCCGCCGCCGGGCTGCGCATCGTGCCGACCTCCTCCACGACGACCGTCGGCCGAGTCGATCTGTGGGCGGATGTCTCGTCGGGGCTACCGCTACGCGTCGAGATCTACCCGCGCGGCTCGCAGGATCCGGTGCTGTCGTCGAGCTTCCTCGACGTCACTCTTGCTCCGCCGCAACGTCCGATCACTCGCTTCCGCCTACCTCGCGGAGCGATGCTGAACTACCGGTCGGTGACGGACTTCGCACACGAGGTGAATGAAGCATCTCCCTACGTGCTGCCGGAGGAGCTCGGCGGCATGACACGCGCGACCAGCGTGACGCGTGCTGCGGGCACATACGGCGAAGGGTTCGATCGGGTGAGCGTGCTGGCACTTCCCAGTCACCTGTCACCCGAACGCGCCGACGCGCTCGACTCGGCTCCCGTGGTCTCGCGGTCCTGGGGTTCAGCGCGCGTCCTGGAGACCCCGCTGGTGAACACGCTGTTCTTCACCTACGGCCACGCCGCGTTCATCGTCTCGGGCCCGGTCACGACCGACGTCCTAGAGGAAGTCGCGGCCGATCTCACCGCGCTGGCGACAGAGGCGGCGCTGTGAGCGCGGTCGTGCGAACCGATGGGCTCACCAAACGGTTCGGCGCGCTCGCGGCCGTCGATGAGGTCAGCCTCGAGGTGCATCGAGGCGACCTCTTCGGTTTCCTCGGCCCCAACGGGTCGGGAAAGACGACGACACTGAGGATGATCCTCGGGTTGATGTTCCCGACCGGGGGCAGCATCGAGGTGCTGGGGCGCCCGGTGCCGAGGAAGGTGCGCGAGGTGCTGCCGCGGATCGGCGCGCTGGTGGAAGGCCCCGGGTTCTACCCGCACCTATCCGCCCGCAGCAACCTCGCGCTGTTCGATGCGGCCGGTCCGGGTGGAGCCAAACGCACCCGCCACGCCCGTATCGACGACGCTCTGGAGCGCGTAGGTCTGGCCGGCGTCGGGCGCAAGCCGTTCAAGGCTTTCTCCACCGGGATGCAGCAGCGTCTGGGGCTCGCGAGCGCCCTGCTGCGCCCGCACGAGCTATTGATCCTGGACGAGCCGACGAACGGGCTCGACCCGCAAGGGATGCGCGACATCCGCGCTCTGTTGGTGGAACTGGTCGCGCAAGGCACGACGATCGTTCTGTCCAGCCACCTCCTGGGCGAGATCGAGAGCATCTGCACGCGCGCCGCGATCGTCCACCGGGGGCGCCTCCTGGCCCAGGACGAGATCCCGACGTTGTTGGCGCCGACCGGGCGCGTGCGTATCGTCACCGAAGACGCGGCGCAGGCGGAGAGGGTGCTCGGGCATTCGAATGGCTTCCATTCCGTCACGCGCGATCGATCGGGACTCGCGCTTCAGCTCGGCGGTGCGTCGCCCGAGGAGCTGAACCGGCGGCTCGTGACCAACGGTATCGACGTCCGCGAGCTGATCGTGGAGCGACCCACGTTGGAAGACGTGTTCCTGAAGCTCACCGCTGGAGGTCCACGTGTTCCTGGTTGAGATCCGCAAGCTGCTAACGCGGCCTCGCACCTGGGTCACGATCGCGTTGCTGACCTCACTGCCGACGATCGTGGCGGTGTTCTTGAAGGTGAGCGGCGTGGGGCCCCGGGCAGGCTCGGGTCCCCCCTTCCTCTCACAGGTGCTGAGCAACGGCGCGTTGTTCCCGGTCGCGGCTCTCGCGCTGATCCTTCCTGTCTTCCTGCCGATCGCGGTATCGGTCATCGCCGGTGACGCCGTGGCCGGCGAAGCCTCGGCGGGAACGCTTCGCTACCTGTTGATCCGCCCGGTTGGCCGCACGAGGTTGCTGTTCACGAAGCTCGCGATCACGACGGTGTTCGTGTTCCTGGCTGTCGTGATCGTGGCGGGCGTCGGCTACGTCGTCGGCGCCACGTTCTTCGGGATCAAGCCGCTTCCGACGGTGTCGGGCGCGCGGATCGCGGCGGAGGATGCGACCTGGCGAACCGCGGTGAGCGTGTGCTTCATCGCGGTCTCGATGCTCGGGGTAGCCAGCATCGCACTGTTCCTGTCGACCATCACCGATTCGGGTCTCGGCGCCGCGCTGGGTGCGATGGCGGCGCTCGTTACCTCGCAGGTGCTGGACCTGCTGGTGGCCGCGGAGAGCATCCGCCCCTACCTGCCGACCCACTACTGGCTCGCGTTCGTAGACCTGTTCAGGTATCCCGTGTTGTGGCACGACGTCATCCGTGGATTCGCGATCCAAGGCGTCTACATCGCGGTCTTCCTGGGCGCCGCGTGGGCGAACTTCGCGACGAAGGACATCAAGAGCTAGGTCCCCATCCGAGAGCACCAGGTTTTGAGCGCGCGTATGGTCGCTATACGACCATTCAAACGCTCAAAACCTGGGTTGGGAGTGGGCCGAGAGCTAGGTCCCGAGCCGGCTCAGCCTCTGACAGTCGTTCGGTTCCGGAGCAGTCAGGGTCTTTCCCCGCAGCGTCTGCACGATCAGCCCGAGCACCATCGGGTCGCGCGGCAGGTCGCCGTGGCCGGCCGTCGACGTCGGGCACACCGACTGCACCTGCACGTTCACCGCCCCCTCGAGCGTGGCCGTTTCGGGAGGAGTCACGGTCTCGTCGAACGAGGTCCACACGGTGACGAAGCTCGGCCCCGCGGGCGTCTCGTCCGGCTCGTTCAGCTCTTCGAGGAACCCCGACCCGGGCGTCATCTGCTCGCAGGCACCGGTGCACAACCCGGGGTCGGCGACCGCGGCTGCGCCCGCGATGTTCGTGCCGTGGTGCGGCGAACCCAGAGTTACCACGTGTCGGGCTCGGTGGAGCCCGTCGTGGTGCTCCAGGTACGCGCGGATCACGAGGCCGCCCATCGAGAAGCCGATGAGATCGACCGTGGACGAGCGTGTCGCTTCGACGGCCGCGGCGACGGTTCCGGCCGACTCCGTGATGTCGCCGATGCCGCCGCCGGGGAGATCGACCGACGTCACCTGCAGCCCCTCGCGCTGGAGCCGCGCCTGGATCGCCGCCATCGCCGACGAATCGCCGCCGAAGCCATGAACCAACACGACAGGGACGGGCCCAGATGCGCGCGGCGGCGGCTCGCTCTGCGTTCGGAGCAGGAGGACTACCGCGACCAGCGTGAGCGCGGTGAGTGCCGCGCTCACGATCAGCAGCCGGCGGCGTTGTGGGCTAAGAGCTGACAGCACGGCTCCATTGTGCGGGTGGCTCGGGCGTTCGGAGACCGCCCTCGGGTACCGTCCAACGCGTGAACCACGACCCGGTCCTGATCACCGGCTGCTCCACGGGCATCGGCCGGGCCACCGCGCTGCGCCTAGCCCGGAAGGGTTGGACGGTGTACGCGACGGCTCGTCGTCCGGAGACGGTCGCGGATCTACCCGGCTGCGAGGCTCTACAACTGGACGTGACGGACGAGGATTCGATGCGGTCCGCGGTCGATCACGTCGAGCAGCGTCACGGCGCCGTCGGCGCACTGGTGAACAACGCCGGGTACGGCGTCCACGGTGCATTCGAGACGACAGACCTCGACGAGGTGCGGGTTCAGTTCGAGACGAACTTCTTCGGGATGGCCCGCCTCACCCAGCTCGTCCTGCCGGGGATGAGGGCGGCACGGGCGGGCCGGATCGTGAACATCTCTTCCATGGGCGGACGTTTCACCTTCCCCGGCGGCGCCTTCTACCACGCGAGCAAACACGCGGTAGAGGCGATGAGCGACGCGCTCCGGTTCGAGGTGGCGGGCTTCGGGATCACCGTGGTCGTGATCGAGCCGGGCGTCATCAAGACACCTTTCGGCGACACCGCGATCGCAACCGTCGCCCACGCCGTCGAGGAGAACGATCCCTACTCGAGGTTCAACCAAGACCTCATGCTTCGCTTCGACAGCGCATACAACGGAACGATGAGCCGGTTCGCCGCGTCGCCTCCGGAGGCCGTTGCGAGAGTGATAGAGCGGGCGA
This sequence comes from Actinomycetota bacterium, assembly GCA_030776625.1. NCBI lineage: Bacteria > Bacillati > Actinomycetota > Actinomycetota bacterium. The sequence goes on from JALYHL010000001.1 coordinate 776,895, forward strand.
TCCGCTCGCCCCGGCCTCGCACGAGGTACCTGGTGACCGCGGGGGCTCGGGTCATGCTCGTGCTGCGCAAGGTGCTTCCAGACCGCGCCTTCGACGCGATGTTGAGCTCGCAGTTCCTGCGGCCGCGCTAGGTCGAGGAGCGAACCGCCTCCAGCGGCTCGGCGTTCGCCGCCGCGAACGCACCCGTCGCTTCAGCGATCAGTCGCTCGGCTACCGCTCTGTCCTCGCCGAATGCGACCAGCAGGTTCGTCGCCGAGTCGGTAGCGACCTGGATAGCTTCCTCGATGGTCAGACATCCGGACATCTCCAGCGAGATGACACCGTGCGACATCGCCCAGAGCTGCGTCGCGAGCCGCCACGGATCGCCCTGGAACCGACCCGCCTCCACCGCCCGTTGCACCGACCGCACCAGCCGCTCGAACGTCTCGATGCCGACCTCGGCCTCGCCCTCCTCGATGGGCTCCATGAACATGAAGCGATAGAGGTGCGAGTTCGCCAGCGCGTTTGTGAAGTAAGCGATGCCTTGAGCTACCACCTCGGCGACGACGTCATCCGAGTGAGGGAGCGCGTCCTGCAGCGCGGCCAGGCGCGCGAACCCCTCCCGGCGGAGCTCGTGTTTGAGCTCCTCCATGCCCCTGAAGTACGTGTACACGGCCATCGTCGAGGTGCCGACCTCGCGGGCGAGGCGCCGCGTCGTCAACGCGCCGGGGCCCTCCTGGATGAGCAGCCGCGCGGCTGCGTCGATCAGGGCGGTCCTTACCTGCGGGTCGGGCGGCTTCGGGCTCACGTTTGACAGTCTGTCATACCAGCGTTATGTTTCGGGTATAACGTCATTATGTAAAGGGAGGAGAGATGGCGCTCCTGCGGCGAGCCGGTTCGAGCCGGGATATATGGGCAGCTCCGCCCGGCGGCGCGGTAGCTGCGGCGGGGCGCTCGACCCTCAAGCCGGCGATCGCCTTCGTGGTGGCCGTGTCGCTGGGACTCGGCGGCTCGATCATGTACGCGTCGATGAAGACCTCCACCGCGGTCTCGGCCGAGGACGCACTCGCCGAGTTCCAGGCCAACAGCGCCTCCCGATCGGGCGACACGGACACAAGCGACAGCCCGAAGCCACAGCGGCCGAGACGAAGTCAAGACTCACCCGCAACCCGCGGCAAAATCCAAAAGCGCGCACGCGGAGCGGCAGCCGCGACGGGCGGCGGCAACGCGGCAGCGGCCCCCGCCGCCACGACCTCCGGCCCCGCGGAGCAGCCGCCAGGTGCGGACGGTGAAGCTCCCACTCGAACCCGTCCTGCGGCCGCGCCCCCGCGCCCCGACGAAGGGGTCTACGCCTGGGAGGTCGACGGCTACGAGCAAGCGCCGGGCGTGAGACGGGACCTTCCATCCCGCTCGCATCGCGTCATCACGCACGAGGGCGATACGGCCTGGACCGAGCACCACATCTTCTCCGAGGAGAAAGAGCAGTGGTTGAACCTCAACGTGCAGTCCGAGGGTGTGACCGTGACGGCCGTACGTAACCGTGTGGTGATGGGTCCCGTCACCGTCGACAAGACCGTCACCTACAACCCACCGGCGTTCGTCGCCCGCTTCCCAGCGAAGGTCGGCCGGACCTGGGAGGGATCGTGGTCCGGGAGGACCAGCGGTGAATACACGGCTCGCACGTTCGATCACACGACGCTTGTGATCGACGGGCAAGAGGTCGAGGTGTGGGCCAGCGAGATCATCATGAACATGCGCGGGGAGGTCGAGGGACAGGCGATCACGCGCTCCTGGTACGCCCCCGAGCATCGCCTGGTCGTGAAGCAGTATCAGAAGGCGGACTTGAAGACTGGCCCCGGTGCGTACCGCAGCGAGTGGACCGGTCAGGTCCTGTCGCTAGATCCCCAGACCTAAGAAGCGTTAGATCCCCGCCGCTGTTCGGCGAACCTCGCTGGGCTGGATGTCGTCGAGCGTCTCACCCCTGCGGATCCGCTCGAACGAGAACGGCGACAGATCGATCGTCGTGTAGCAGCCTTCGCTGACAAGCTCCGCTATGCCCCGTCCGATCGCCGGCGCATGCATCACGCCATGTCCGCTGAGGCCGCAAGCGAAGAGGAAACCTTCGACCTCCGCCAGCGGGCCGATGATCGCGTTCTGATCGAGCGTGTTCATCTCGTAATGCCCTGCCCACGCCCGCACGAGCTCGACCTCTTCGAAGCCCTCCACCCTCCGAGCAAGCGCGCCACGGATGATGTCTTCGAACAGGTACAGGTCGGGCGCGAGGTCGTCGGTGTCTGGATCGCGCTCGGGTGGAGGCGCGGTCACCGCCATATAGAGGTCCTCGTAGGGCCGGACGTACAGGCCGCGGCCGGCCACCGTCGGGTCGACCAGGTTCGGCATGTCGTCCAGGCCGTGTTCCGGACGGAACAGGAACGCCGTCCGCTTGCGCGCCTCTATCGGGATGGTGACACCCACCTGTCGCGCAACCGCCGCTGCCCGCGGGCCCGCGGCATCAACGACGTATGAGCACCGGATCGTTTTGCCGCTGCCGAGGCCCACGCCGGCGACGCGACCTCCGTCGACATGCACCTGCGTCACCTCTGCCTCGACATAGGACACGCCCAGCGTGATCGCGCCCTCCCGCACCGCCGCGAGGGCCCGAACTGGGTCGAACCAACCCTCGCCCGCGGTCCCGAAGGTCGCCCCGCCGAGATCGTCGCCCTTCACCCACGGGAACCGACGACGCAGCTCGTCCCGGTCCAACAGCTCGACCTGGGCGCCGTTGCCGACCTGACGGTCATAGGCAGCCTGCAGCCGCGCCCGGCCATCTTGCGTCGCGAGGATGAGGTAGCCGCGCTCGACGAAGTCGATATGGGGCTCCGCGGCACCGGGCAGGTAGTCGGCTAGCTGCGTATAGAAGGCGTACCCGAACTGCGACATCGCGACGTTCACGCCCAAGTTGAACTGCTGGCGGATAGCGGACGCGGAGCGAGCCGTGGAGGAACGCTCGAAGCCGAGGTCCTTCTCTACGACTGTAACGCTCGCGCCGACGCGGGCCAGGAAGAGCGCGGTGCAGGTTCCGATGATCCCGCCACCGACCACGACGACGTCGGCGCGATCGGGAGCTATGGCTTCTGTTCGAGTGTCGCCGTCAGTCGCCGTCGCCGTCCTTGCCCTTGCCGTTGCCGTTGCTGGACGGATGGTCCGAATCGCCGCCGTCGGAGTCGCCGCCGGAGTCGTCTTCCTTGCCCTTGCCTTCTTCGTCCTTTACGGGCTCGGGCGGAGGTGGTGGGGGTGGCGGGTTGATCTGGATGTCCGGGAGGTCCAACGGAACCGTGAAGTACGCGATCTCGAGGTCCTCGAGCGCGGCCCCCATGAACGCGGCCCAGATCTCCGCGGGGAACGTTCCTCCGGTCACGTCGATCCCATGCACGGGCCGACACTTCTCCGGGATCTCGCAGTACTGCATGAGCGGCGAGAGGTCGTCCTTCGTGCCCGGCTTCTTGTCACGACCCGGCTCGATCGGGTAGCCCATCCACACCACGGTCGCCAGCTGCGGCGTGTAGCCCGCGAACCAAGCGTCTCGGTTGTCCTGCGTCGTCCCGGTCTTGCCCGCGACGGGTCGGCCTATCTGGGCCGCGGTCCCCGTCCCGAACTCGATCACACCCTCCAACGACTGGGTCAACACGTCGACCGTGTTCGGGTCGATCACCTGCTCCGGCGTGGTGTCGACGGTGTTCTTGCACCGCATCTTGTCGGGGGCCGAGTACCCGATCAGACATCTCCCCCCACGGCTCTCCACCCACCGGATCGGGTTTATCTGAGGCAGCGCGCCCCGACCCGCTAGCGTGGCGTACGCCCGCGCCATCTCCAAAACCGACACGTCCAACGTTCCCAGCGACAGCGAGCAGTGCGGTTCGACCTCGCCGTTGGGACCGGAGCCGGAGAAGCCGAGGCGCGTCACCAGCTCGGCCACGTCCACGGCGCCGACCTCGGTGATCAGGTCCGCGTAGACGGTGTTGACAGAGCTCGCCGTCGCCTGGTTCAGGTCGAGCATCCCGTACGAGACGCCGCCGTAGTTCTCCGGCTGCCAGATGCCGTCGGGGCCGGCGCACGTCGGATCCTCGATGGTCTTCGGGCTCTCACCCGAGAAGCGCGAGTACGGCGAGATGTTCTCCTCGTATGCGCGCAGCAACGTGAACGGCTTGAACGCGGAGCCCGCCTGCCGTCTTCCATCGGTCGCGAAGTTGAACCCGCGCGCCTTCTTCACGTCGCTGAAGTCGCGGCCCCCGACCATCGCGCGCACATCCCCGGTCGGCGTAAGCGACACGAGAGACGCCTGCGGGTCACCACGTTCGGTGAGCCGCGCCTGGATGGCGGCCTCGGCGTCCCGCTGCATCTCCATGTCGATCGTCGTGTAGATCTTGAGCCCGCATCTGAAGAGGCAGTCGCCGAAGCGCGGGTAGAGGTAGTCCTTGCGCAACCACTCCAGGAAATACGCAGCGCCCTGCTGGTGCGCGCGCAACGGCGAGGATGTCTTGAACCTGAGCTTCTTCTTCGACGCCTGCGCCTCTTGCTCGGGCGTGATGTAGCCCTCCTCGCGCATAGCGCCCAGCACGTAACTCCGTCGCTCCATCCCGGTCTCGGTCTGCTGATAGGCGGCGGGCGCCGGGATCAGCCCGGCGAGGTATGCCGCCTCATGCAGCTTCAGGTCCTTCGCGTCCTTGGCGAAGTAGACGCCTGCTGCGGCCTCGATGCCGTAGGCGCCGCGGCCGAAGTACACGGTGTTCAGGTAGAAGTCGAGGATCTCTTCCTTGGCGTAGCTACGCTCGAGCTTGATCGAGAGGATCGCTTCTTTGACCTTGCGCTCGATCGTGCGCGAGGGATCTTCCAACACTGCGTTCTTGATGTATTGCTGCGTGATCGTGGAGCCGCCCTGTTGGACGCTGCCACTCGTGACGTTCGCCCACGCGGCGCGAACCATGCCCGCCGGAGACACGCCCTCGTGGTCGAAGAAGTCGCGGTCCTCGGCCGCGACCACCGCCTTCCACACGTGATCGGGCAGCTCCTTCGTATCGACGATGAAACGGGTGACCTCGTCCCGGTAGGTCGCGATCAGCTTGCCGTGACGGTCGTAGACCTCGGATGTCGAAGGGAGCTTGACCTCCTCGGGCAAGGGAACCTTGGCGAGGCTGTACTCGACGATGAAGTCCGCCGCAACGAGAGATATGGCCACTGCCGCGGCGACATTCAGCCACCACACGGGCCCCCAGCGCCGGGGCGCGCGCAGCCGCCCCGCCGGGCGAGACGCGCGACGGATCGGTATCTTCTGTGCGTGCTTGGGAGGGTTAGCCACTACGACCTCGGAGCCTCGGGATCCTGCTCAACGTAATGGATACCGCACCGGGAAGGCGTCTTATGAGAACGTGTTCCAAATGATGGAAGACATATGAACCTCGAAACGCTGCTCACTATCGCGGTCGCCGCGGCGATCTTCCTCGCGTTGGTTGCCCTGCGGCTGTTGCTCGGAGGCTTGTTCCGCCTTGTCCTCAAGCTGATGGGTCGCGCCCCGGCCCTGCGGACCCCCGCGGCCGTGAGGCGCCCCGTCGCGCGACCTCGATCGCACGCGATGCCGCACCGGGACTCGCTGGCGCGGGCCCGGGTCGCAGCTCAGCGGTGGGGCGCTCGGACCCTGAAGACGATCGGGGGCGGCATCGCGGCGGTGGGTCTAGCGGTCGCTAGAGCAGGTTGCACGGTGGCCGAAGCAGGCGCCGCTTACGAAGCCAAGCTCAGGGCGCGCTTGCCCGATCGACCGGCGGCGCCACCCACGGCCCCCGAGACGCCGTCTTCGGTCCCCCCGCAGCACATCGACCTGCGCGACGAAGATCCACTGGGTATGGAGCCGCCTCGGGCGGTTCGCTCCTCGCGCTGATTTAGCCGCTGCGCTTGCTGGCGGTGTTCTTCTTCCGCGCCGTCGTCTTGGCCTGCTTGCCTCCGGTGTTCTGCTTGCGCGCCTTCGTCGGAGCGGGCGCCGCGTCGCGGCTCTTGACCGCGGTCTTCTGACCGCTGGAGGACCCCGCCGTCTTCTTGCGGGCCGTCGTCTTCTTCGCGGTCGTCTTGTTCGATGGCGGCTTGCGCTCGGTGACCGCGGAATCAGCAACACCCGACTTCCGCTTCCGTTGCCCGGCGACGCTGTTCTTGGCAGCGGCTGCCTGCTTGCGCGTCGGAGGCGTCTCGCCCGGATCTCCTCGGGGCTCGCGTGCCCCCCGCCGTCGGTCGTCTTAGGGCCAGCGGTCTTACGCATCACCCGCTTCTGCTGACCCGTCGTCTTCTTGCCCGAAGCAGCTTTACGTCGCGCCGGCATCGAAACCCCTTTCGTAGAGAAACCGTTCTCGTAGCTATGCCCCACGCTTCTTAGCTGAATCGAACAGCAGGGAAGAACGGATGGCCGCGAGACGTTGGACATCTGGTGGCGTCGATCTCTTCTGTTCATCTTCGTTTCGCTTCCGGTGCTGGGAGCGGTGGGGTTCACTTTGCTGCGGGCTGAGCCGTTCGCGCCGCGGCCCCAGTTCGAAGACACACCCGCTCCTTCAGCGACCGCGAAGGCGATCCCGTTCCCGAACTCAATGGCCGCCATCGGCGACTCGATCACACAAGCGGTGAACGCCAGCCCCGACGCGTTCGGCGGCGCCCCCGCCCTCTCGTGGGCGACCGGCAAGAGCCGCGACGACGTCTCCAGCCACTACGAGCGCCTGCTGGCGCGTCACCCTCGGATCGAGGGCCGCAGCTACAACCTGTCGATATCCGGCGCCCGGATGTCCAGCGCCCCCGCACAGGCGCGGCGGGCCGTCGCGCGCCGGGTGGAGTACGTCACGATCCTGCTTGGAGCCAATGACCTCTGCGCCTGGAGCCGGCACGGGATCACATCCGAGGCCTCGTTCGTGCGCAGCTTCCGCCGCTCGCTGGAGATCCTGACGGAGGGTCTGCCTGAAGCGCGGATCTTCGTCGCGAGCATCCCGAACGTGGCGCGGCTGTGGGACCTCTTCCACGACGACCCGCTCGTAGTAGCGGCGTGGGACTACATGGGCACCTGTCGGGCGATGTTGTCCTCGAAGGCCTCCGAGCGCGACCGTGCCTTCGTCGCCGATCGGAACCTCGCCTTCAACGAGGCGCTGAGCAAGGTGTGCGCTGGCTTCGACCGGTGCCGTTTCGACGACTACGCGGTCTACGACCATCCCTACACCCGCGACTACGTCAGCATCGACTTCTTCCACCCGTCGCTGGTGGGCCAGCGCCAGCTGGCCGAGGTCACCTGGCGCGCCGGCTACTGGAGCAACACCTAGCCGCTACGGGCTGTAGGGAGTGGGGCCTCCGTCGCCCCTCTTCTGGTTGCGCAAGAACCGTTCGACCTCTGCGGCGATGTTCTCCGCGGCGGGGATCGGCTCGTCCCCCACCAACGTTTCCAGCCGTTCGATGTACGAGCTGGCTTCGGGATTGCCCTCCAGGATCTGCTCCAGCGCCTGACGTTGGGCCTTGTCCTCGTCCTCGAGCGCGCCCGCCCCGATCGTCACGGATAGGTGCGTCTCGACGCGTCGGACGAGGGCGATCGAGCCGGCCGCGTAGGGAGATGCGTAGTGCGGGACCTGCGCCCAGAACCCGGCGGCCGGGATCCCGTTCTCCGAGAGCGTCCACTCAACGAGGCTCACGGCGGCGGCCGGAACGCGCAGCAGTCCCTCGTTCGGCGCTGCACCTCGAAGCAGCTCCTCACTCGAGGCCGTCATCATCACGGGCGTCGGCGCCGTGTGCGGGAGCGCGGCCGGGATGGATCCGAGGCTCACGTGCTCGACGATGCCGATACGCAACGCGAGCTCCAACACGTCCGCCGCAAACTGGTTCCACCGGTAGTCGGGCTCGGGGCCCGTGAGCACGAAGAGATCTCGCTCGCGCACCGTCCGGCGCGTCAACGCCATCCGTGGCCACTCGAACCGAGAGGGCTTGCCGTCCACGATATCGAGGACGGGGCGGTGGCTGCGGTAGTCGTAGATCGCGTCAGAGTCGAAGGTCGCCACCAGCTGTCCGCCTTCGGCGATGTGTCGCGCCGCGCCGGAACCGGCACCGCCCGCGTCCACCCAGTCTTCGAAGGAGACGATCAACGCGGGCGCCACGACGTCGTCGATCTCGGCATGGAGCTCGTATCCCGCCATCACCGCACTCTAGTCACAGCGACTTGCTGCCGTAACGGCCCAACTAGCTCAGCCAGAGGGCAGCGGGGCTGCCGCCTCGGCCCGGTCGATGTCGCGTTCGATCACGCTGAGGCCCCCCTCCCAGAAAGCCGGATCGCTGAGGTCACAGCCGACGATGCGCGCGAGCTCCTCCGGTGACCGAGAGCCGCCGGCCGAGAGCATCTCGAGGTACCTCGGGACGAAGCTGTCACCCTGTTCCTCGTAGACGCGATAGACCGACACCGCCAGCAGGAACCCAAAGGCGTACGCGTAGACGTACCCGGGAACGTGGATGAAGTGGGGGACGTAGGACCACCACGAGCGATAGTCATCTTCCAGCTCGACCGCGTCGCCGAGCATCTCGCTTTGGGTCTCGATCCAGAGATCGCCGAGCCGCTCCACGGAGAGCTCCCCCTCGTTGCGCCGTCCGTTATGCACGCTCGCCTCGAACCGGTTCATCGCGACCTGACGGAACACCGTCGCCAGCGAGTCCTCGACCTTCTGGGCTAGAAGCGCGAAACGCGCCGACGGCGACTCCTCTAGCGCAAGCAATCGGTTGAAGACGATGGTCTCGCCGAAAACCGACGCGGTCTCGGCCACCGTTAGTGGCGTCGTGTGATGGAAAGGGCCCTGCGAGCTGCCGAGGGCCTGATGCACGCCGTGGCCTAGCTCATGAGCCAGCGTCAACACGTCGCGACGCTTGCTCGTGTAGTTGACCAGAACGTAAGGGTGGTGCGAAGCCGCGGTCGGCGCGCAGAACGCTCCCTGGACCTTCCCGGTGCGCGTCGGGACGTCGATCCAGCGCTCGTCGAAGAACCGCCGGACGAGGTCGCCCAGCGCCGGCGAGAACGAGGAGTAGCAATCGGTCACGATCCCGCGCGCCTCATCCCACTCGACCAGCGCCTCGTCCTCGGTCATCGCAGCGGCACGGTCGTAATAGGCGAGCTTGTCGAGCCCCAGAAGCTTGGCCTTCAACGAATACCAGCGTTGTGGCAGGTCGTAGCGGCCGCGCACGGCCGTCACCAGCGCCTCGACCGCGCCATCCGACGCTTCCTGAGACAGGTTGAAACTCTGCAGCCAGTGGTCATACCCGCGCAGGCGATCGTCGGTGGCTTTGTCGTGCACCAGCATGTTGTAGATGAACGCTCTGGTGCGAAGTCCCTCCTGAAGAGCCGCGGTCATCGCGCTGCCGGCGCGCCGGCGGACCTCCCGGTCGTGTGAGCTCAGGCGGCTGAGGGCGTCGGCAACGGTGGTGACCTCTCCGTCGAGCTCGACCTCGATAGACGACGTGAGCTCACTGAAGAGACGTCCCCACGCAGCCCGCGCGGTGATCGCCTTCTCCGACAGGATCTTCTCCTCCGGCTCGCTCAAGAGGTGATCGCGGAACCGGCGCATGATCTCGAGATGATGGCGCGCTTGGTCCAACCGCTCGTCGGCGAGCAACGCCTGCGCGGCCTCGTCCGGCAGCTTCGTCCATTCCAACTCGAAGAACAGCAACATGGTCGAGATCTCCGTTGCACGCTCTTGCACCCGTTGCAGGAGCGCGCCGCGTTCCGGATCTGCGGTGTCCGTGGAGAACCACAGGTGCGCGTACGAGGCGCCCCGGCCGATGAGCTCGTGGATCTCACCGAGCTCGGTCATGAAGCCTGCAAGGTCATCGGCATCGAAAGAAGCTACGCGGCCCTTGTTGCGGGCGAGGTCCTCGGCCCGCTCACGCGCGTCGTCCAGGAGGGCAGCGACACCGTCGGCGCCTCTGTTGTCCACGAGCGTGTCGATGTCCCAGGTGAGGTCGTCCAGTTGAGTAGTCATGGCGACAAGATACGGGGCGCTCGGCCGGCCTCTTTCACCTTCGGAAGCTCACACCGTGTCGCGCGGGCGCACCACCACCGTCTCGTGTTGAGGCTCCAGCGCGACGACTGCGTCACTGTAGAGATCGGTAACGGAAGGGTCGACGAAGATCCGCACGCCCTCTTGCTCCACGACCGTCTCGCCCGGGCTTGGACCGTCGGCGAGCTCCACCTGGATCTCGGTACCGCCGCCGAGTCCCTTCGCGGCGCGCAGACGGACGCCCGCATCTGGAACCGCCGAAGTGTCGACCATCCGCAGGGAGCGCCGCAGGACCTGGGCAGCGTCCGGCGTGATCTCGATGCTCATGTGTCTCACTCCTGTCGAGGGGATCGGGAGGTCGCTACAACCCGTTTACCAGGTCGGTCACCGCGGAGCCTTCGGCAGCTGCTAGCGTCGGGCGCGTGAGTCACAAGATGAGGATGCGACTGCTCGAGCTCGCGATCGTGTGGAGTCTGTATCTCGGGCCGCGCAACGCCACGCCCCAGCCCGAGATCCGCCCGGCGTACTGATCCCAGATCCTCGACAGCCCGCTGCCTCAAGACGCCTCGAGCGGGACCGTCTCCGCCTCGGATACAAGCCACACCGTGGCCAGCCGGCTGCAGCCTAGGTGGTGTCGGGCGGGCAGTGGTTCGGGCGGGGGCGCTGACGGGGGTCGGGCTGGCCTCCGAACCCGACGACGATCTTGCACGGGTCCCACGGATCGCTCCCGCGCCCGGCCTCGATCAGGTCGACCTCGTCACCCGTCACCTTGAAGTAGGTGTAGCCGACGTTGTCGCGCTCGTTCGATTCGAGAACGCCTGTGACGGGATCGGCCCACATCCGGATCAGGTAGTGACCGTCACCGTTGGTCCCGAAGTCGATGTAGTTGCCCGGCCGATCCCACTCGTAGATGTCGGCCCATCCCGCCAGCAAACCGAAGCCGGACTTCGTCCACACCGGGTAGAAACGATCCCAGTCGCGCAGCAGCTCGTCGCGATGAGCGAAGCCTTTGAAGTGCCTGTCCCCTGCGCGCTTCAGCGTTCCCGTGGCACGATCGGTCACCGCGAACAGCTGCAGTGCGACCGCATCGTGATGGTGATAGTGCCCGTGGGTCTTGTGGTAGCGCGCCACGCCCGCAGGGCGGTCGAAGTAGGTCCCGTCTGCGCGCTGCACCCGCTGTACCAGCTTCTGATCCTGGAACGCGCTGCCCGACCTGAATAGATCGAGCGGGCCGAGCCCGGTGTTGCGGATCCCGAACGCGAAGCGGAGACAGCGCACCGCCCGGTCCTCGACGTGCTCTTCCGGATGACATGACTCGGCCCCCGCGAGGTCGACGCCAGTCGGATCGGCGCCGCTCGCGCCGTTGGTCAGCGGCGTCAGGAACGTTGCCTCGTGGGGAGGCAATACCTGCAGGTTCGGAAGGACCGGCCCATCGTCGCTACCGAGCGACGATGGCACGGCCTCGAGCTTCGCCCGCATGCGAAACGCGGAGTCCGTGACGTCTCGGGCAGCGACCTCGATCCGCCAGCGGCCGATCGCAGGATCACGAACGAGATGCTCGGCCGAGTAGAGACCCTCGCCGGAGCTGAAGGAGATGCGCCCGCCCTCCGGGTCCGCGATGTCGATGCGGTAGACATCGTCGACCTGCGGATGGTCCAGCCCGATGCGCAACCGGAAGCCGGGTTCGGTGACGTCGAGCTGGTAGCTCCACACATCCGAACCCTGCGACGCCTCGACGTACGGCCCCTGCCAGAAGACGGCTTGGCCGCGCCGGAGCGAGAACCGATCCCGTTCGGCTGCGGTTGCGGGTAGCGCCAGGGCCAAAAGGAGGAAAGGGACCAGACAGCGGCGCATATGGGAGATATACGCCGCCGTCCGGTCCGCTCCTCCCGGAGGCGGCGGCCGGTCCGGGGGACTTGCCGTGGAGCCGGTCCCGTGACCGGCTCCACGAAACACCGCCTACAGCGCCCTGATCTTGCTCTTGGGCGAGCTTGCCCGCACGCAATCTCCCGCTGCAGGTGCGACGACTCGGTAGACCTTGGTCCTCTTTACGGTCACCTTGAAGCTGGCGAGCCCGAACGCATCCGTGGTCCCAGATCCGATCGTGCGGAACCGCGCAGCGGACGGTCTCTTCGCCTTCAGCTTCAGGGTCTGTGCGATCTCGCAGGCGTCTTCCGCGGCCTCCAGCGAGCCAACCACGGTCACCTTCCGCCCCGCCGGGACGCTTGACGAGCTGGCCTCGATCCCACTGGTTCGGGAGCCATCGAAGGGGGCCTCCGTGACCGGAGGCTCCGGCACGAGCTCACACGCCGCCGGCTGCTCGCCGCCGTTTGTCTGCCCCTGAGTGCCCCACGAGAGCGTGAGCGCGACGGACGGCTCTTCCGAGCAGAACTTGTCGTCGTTCTTCTTGTCGCTCCACACCGTGAGGTCCGTGACACCAGGCTGGTCGGTCTGCAAGCGGAAGTCGAAGGTCCCGTTGTCTCTCGTCCCTGACGTCGTCTCTACGTGCTTGTTGTCAGGCTTTCCGGCAAGCGAGTGCTCCCCCTGCGGCCCGACGGCGTCGTGCACACTGATGCACTTCGTGCCTTGTTCGGGGAAGGAGTGGCCATCCTCGGGCGCCCGGAGGTGGGGCGATCCGAGCGCAGAGATGTAACTGGTGTGGAACTTCAGCTGATCCGAGGGCCCGCTCGCATGTGCGTCGAGGTTCGCCGCTGCCACCGTGCGACCGACCTGGTCGGTGACCTTGACCCGGATCCAGTCACTGCACGGGAAGGTTTCCGTGTTGGGATCCTTCGGCATCAGCAAGCTTCCGGGCTTGTCTGGGTCGATCGTTCCGGTGGCCTTGGGGGCGTAGACGTCGTAGCGCATAGCGCTGGGGTCCTGCTGGTATGGCAACACTCGGGCCACATCCGCCGAGCCGTCCTCTCGGGCGATGACGATCGCGACCGCGGTGACCGTCGTCGGATCGACCGCTTCGTTCGTCTCCTTCGTGTCCGGGTTGTCAACAGGGTAGGTGCACCGCACGCCGTCTCCGAAGTCGTTGTTCACTTCGCCGCTGTTGCAGGTCGTCCACACAGGACTCGTTCCGGGAGCAGAGGTGGTGAAGTAAGCCGTGACCACCGACGAGTCCCCCTTCGCGGAATCCAAAACGCTGTTGGTCTTGCCGTTCGAGGCGGTGTACTGACCGAGCGGCCCGCCCGAGACGGGATAGGTCAGGTCGATCGCGGTCTCACCTGAGGTCTGCGGCGAGGTGCCGTGCAGGATTTTCACCGCCATGGTGTCGGCCGCGAGCTCCTCGCTGTTGGCGTCGTAGAGCGTCGCCTTCAAGGTGTGCGGACCCTCGAGGACGCCGGTCGGGCCCTCGGCGATGTCCCACTCGTACTCGAAGGTGTCGCCGCCAACGATGGTGCCACTCCCGATGGTGATCGGTCGTGTCAGCTCGTCACCTGGCAGGAGCTCGAACTCGACCATCGAGCCTTGCGGCGCGTTCCCCGCCCAGGCGCTGAGACGGTAGGTGGTGTTAGCACCCGCGTCGCCCGCTTTATCGTCGGTGAGTGTCGGCACCTCGCCTCCGAACGACGTCGGGCTGAGGAACTGGACCGATGCCGCGGAAGCCGTTTGGCCCCACGCCACCGATAGACCACTGAGGATCATCACCGACGCACACAAGACGCTGATGACGATCCGATAGATACCGCGATGCTTGACGATCTCCATCGTCTCTTCCTTTCGAACATGGTCCCGCATGAATGAGACCGGCCGCCTGACTTGGGTAGTTACGTCACATTCCTGGTGGTGTCTCAATAGGCCCACCCGCATCTGAGCTTTCAGTAAACGAAGTTGATCCCCATAGGCAGCGGCGATGAGCTGTTCGGGTCATCGATCCGGACGCGGCGTGTCACAACAGACCTTTGCGCGCGAGGTAGGCGACCGCCTGGATCTTGGTGTCGACCCCCAAAGCCTTCTGGATCTCACCCAGCTGGCGCTTCAACGTCGATTCGCTGACCGCGAGCTCGGCGGCGACGTCCGCGTAGCTGTTGCCGGAGGCGATCAGCCGGAGCACCTGGATCTGGTACTCCGACAGCCGCGGGACGGATGACGCGCCGGCTTCGAAGATGACCTTCGACGCAAAGGGCGCGAGAACGACCTCACCCGCCGCCACCGCGCGGATCGCCGACACCAGCTTTGCCGGACCGATGTCCTTGCAGATGTAGCCGCTCGCGCCGGACCGCATGACATCGACGACGTCCCCAGGATCCTCCGAAGCCGTCAACGCGACCACCCGCGTCTCCGGGCACAGCGCGCAGATCTTCCTGGCTACCTCGAGCCCGTCTGCGCCCGGCATCCGAAGGTCGAGGAGCACCACGTCCGGCTCCGTCGCAACGACGGCCTGTATCCCGTCCTCCGCAGAGGTCGCCACCGCCGCGACCTGGATGTCTGACGCGATGGCCTCCAACAACGTCTTCAGCCCGTGGACGTAGGTCGGGTGGTCGTCGATCATCGCCACGACGATCCGCTCCGAGGAGTCGGCCGCCACCGAACGTCGCTCTTGATCCGTTCCCATGCACGTCTCGCAGTCGCCAGAGGTGAACACCGGTACCCGGCGGGTACCCCCGTCTCCGAACAGGCGTGACATCCGACGGAACAGGCGTGACCACGGGGTGCCGCCGTACCACCGAGACGTCCGCGCCGCTTCCGTACCGGCTCCTTTGCCGGCCATGCACTAAGAGGTACGCCGGCGAGAGGGCCGCGGTAACGGATCGACCATGGCCGGTTGTGGACTTCGCCACATCCGAACACGCGGGCACGCGCCTGAGGAACATCGAGTCGGAAGGAAGCCACTTGGTAGCGTTGGCGTCCGCGGCGATGATGTGGATGAGCGAGCCGAGACGGCCGAGGGAAAGGGAGCACCATGGCGTCGAAGGACAAGGGTGGAAAGTCCGAGAAGAAGGCCCCCAAGAAGAACCTCAAAGAGAAGCGCGCGAGCAAGAAAGGCAAGAAGAAGTAGCCTCTGGCGTCCTCGGCTAGCGGCGGGGGCCGAAGGCGAAACGCTCGGAGTGGATCCTCCGCGGCGGCACGCCGGCCTCCTCCAACTGCTGGCGCAAGGCTCGCTCCATCGCAGGAGGGCCGACGATCAGGATGTCCGCGCCCTCGACGCCAGATCGCTCGGCGATCAACGCGGGAGTGATGAAGCCACGCTCGTCCTCGGGCACGATGAGGACGCGGAAGCCGGACACGCGGCTCTCGATATCCGCCAGCTCCTCCGCGAAGTAGGCCTGCCGCCGGTCGTTGACGCCCCAGTAGAGATCGACCTCGTAGTCGTCCCCCTCTAGCGCCCGCGCCATGCTGAGGAAAGGAGTTATCCCGATCCCGCCGGCGATCCAGATCTGGCGCCGTGACCTGATGTTCAGGTACGAGAACTCTCCGTAGGGCCCTTCGACCCGCGCGATCGCGCCCGGCCGGAGCTTGTGCAGCGCGTGCGTGAACTGGCCAACAGCTTTGACCACGAGCTTGAGATAAGGATCTCGGTGGGTCGAGGTGAGCGAGAACGGATGGAACTGGTTCCTCGCGTCGCCGGGGCGCAGCACGAGCGTCGCCGAGGGGCCGGCGGTCGTCAGACTCACAGGGTGGAACTGTGCGTTGAAGGCGTCGGAGTAGAAGGTCACGAACACGAACTGGCCCGGACGCGCCTGGAGATGCCTATCCACCGGCTCCATCGTTATCTCGACCACGGACCGATCGAACTGGCGCACGTCGGTGACGGTGTAGTCGTAGCGGCGCACCAAGAGGTTCCCGAGCACCGACCGGTAAGTGAAGGCGCTCATGGCCACGATCGACAGCGTGGCGAGGTAGAGCGTCAGCGCGGACGACGACGATTTGGCTCCGGCGGTGAGGAACACGTGCGCCGCCGCCACCGCGAAGATGACGCCGAACGAGCGCTGCACGTAGACGAAGGTCTCGTGCGTGAGGCGCGCGTACAGGGTGGCCGCTATCGCCGCGGTCATGGCAACAAAAGCGATGAGACCGAGCAGAACCACGACTCCCGCCGCTGGCGTCAGCAGACGGAGCGCGGTCTCCGGTGATACCGCGAAGCGCGCCGCCAGGATGAGGATCACGTGGCCGAGGATCAACAGGTAAGCGACCCGTCCATTGACGCGGTGAGCGCGATACAGAGCCTCCAGGCCTCCGAAGGCACGTTCCACCGTATGCAGCCGGGCGCCCAGGACGATGTTCAGCGCGAACGCCGCGACGCCGACGAGCCCCAGCGCGACCCCGATGCCGCTAAGCGCGGACGCAGCATCTGCGCACCACTGGTTCCAGGGCGTCGTCTGAGCCCACAAGACGGCCGGCGCCACAATCAGAACGATCAGCGCAAGGGGGGCGGGCGGTCTCACGACCTGTTCGGCGCGCACGAACCGAAAGCGTAGTGCCGCCAGCCGGACAGGCCACCACCAGGTAGAACAACGGGGTGGACAGACCTTCGATCGACGGCGTGCTGGAGACGGTGCTGTACTGCACCAGCGCGAACGAAGCCCAGGTTCATCAGTTCTACTCAGACACGCTCGGGCTCAGGAGGCTCGGACCCGGCAGCTCTGCCTATAGAGCAGGAACGCACGTCTTGCTCGTTTTCAACCGCGACGCGACGTCTGATCAACAAGATCCGCCACCACACGGCGCGAGCGGGCCGATCCACACCTGCTTCACTGCACCGCCGCGCGACTACGAGCGTTGGCAGACACATCTACTGGAGCGAAACGTCGCCACGTTCGGAGAGCGGACGTGGGGGAACGGCGTGCGGTCCTTCTACTTCGAGGATCCCGCTGGGAACCTGCTGGAGATCGCGGACGGCGACCTGTGGCCGCGCTAACGCGCCCACGCTCTCCACGGCGTCGTGAAGATCCGCGTCACGCTTGCACCTTGAAAAGAAAAGAGCCGTGGCAGCGCGTAGCCGCCACGGCTCCTCTCGAACGCTCGCCTACTTAGGAAAGAGCCTTCACGTTGGTCGCCTCCGGGCCCTTGGACCCTGCGCGCGCCTCGAACTCCACCTTGGCACCCTCGGCGAGCGACTTGAAGCCGTCGGCGAGGATGTTGGTGTGGTGGACGAAGAGGTCCTTCGAACCATCCTCCGGGGTGATGAAGCCGTACCCCTTTGCGTCGTTGAACCACTTGACCGTTCCAGTTGCCATGTAAAACACCTCCCTTGCGAACTTACGAACGAGGCAAGGAAGGCGATGGCACAACCACACTCACGTTCTGAACCTGATCAGCGTACTCCACCCGGCCCGCGAAGAACAGCGGCGGGTGGTTCTAAGGGACGTACCGCCGTCGGTGTTAGAGCGCCTTCAGCGTGAACTGGAGAGTCGTCGGGCCGCCTACGAAGTTGTGGAGGAAGATGTACTTCGTCCCGGCCCCCAGGGTGCCTGATTCATCCGTACCCTCCGTGTTGAAGGCCCCGATGTTGGCGCAGGCTTCGTCGAAGAGGTAGATGTCGATGTCCGCGGGCTGCGCCGGATCGGTAACGCCGGTGCCGGTTGCGTTGATCGAGGACTGGATCTTCTGGTAGGCCGCCGGAACCTCGAAGACGTATCCGTCGAACCCGTTGGTGGTGGGGATCTCGCACCTGTTGATGAACTCCTGCGAGGTCACGCCGACGACGGTTCCACTGGCACTGTAGAAGATCGGATGACCGATCAGGGCCGTCACTTCTTCGCTCTTGTAGGGCTTTGGCTTCTTCTTCTTGGCGGCCGCGGCGGGCGCCACGAGAGCGGCACACAGCGCCAGGACGAGACCGAGCACCAGCAGCTTCTTGGACATGACGTACCTCCATAGATATGTGTATCTACGGAGATTCGGCGGCCGCGGCCGTCCTCCTGCCTGGGGACGAGGGCCTAGCGGGCGCTCCAGGGACCGACGCCGGTGATCCGCTCGACCGCTATCCGGGTGGTGAAGCCCGGTGGCGGATCTGGCATCGCCGGGAACGCCACGTCCGGGCCCAGGTACGTATGTGCCAGCTCTTGGAGGAGCTCGGCTGCTCCTCCCTCTGTGACCGTCGCCCGTCCGTAGATCACGAGGTACTCCCGCAGCCCCCACTCGTTCACCGTTGCGGTTTCCAAGGACAGCGTCACGCGCGGGTCGCGCTTCAGGTTGTGGAGCTTGCGTTGATCGAACAGCGTCCCCATGACGATCTCGTCGCCGTCAAGCCCGACCCACGCGATCGTCACGTGTGGCTTCCCGTCGTCGTCGATCGTGGCGACGTGAGCGAGAGCGGGTGACTCCAACAACTCCCGGGCCGGCTCTGGGATCGACCTCACGGAAAGCGCCATGAGCGGCGGGCCCCGGCCGCGATCGCGAGCAGAGCGAGGATGGCTCCCGCACCCGCGAACGAGAAGGTCAGCTCCTGGTGCTCTTCGACGAAGCCCAAACGCGACCCGATCCCGCGGTAGATCTCGTTCAGCTCCTTGCTCGTCGGCGCAGTGAACAGACGGCCCTCGGTGCGCTCGGCCATCTTCTGCAAGGTGGGAATGTCCGGCGCGTTGCGGGGATCCCCGACCGTTTCCGTCGAGTCCGTGGGGCCGAGCGCGATCGCGAAGACGCTGATCCCAAGCTCTTTCGCCCGTGCCGCAGCCTCCAGCGGGTCGGCCTTCCCCGCCGTTTGCTTTCCGTCAGAAAGCAGCACGATCGCTTCGAGCGGTGGCCCCGGGTCCTCCGTCGCCGGCTGATCTCGGTGACGCCAGCGTTGTTTCGGATCGAGCCGCAGCGCCTGCATCACGCCGTCACCGAGAGCCGTGGATCCGGTTGCCTCGAGCGACCCGATCGCCTCTTGCACCGCCACGCGGTCCACGGTTGGCTGCGCCAGCACATCTACGACATCGCTGAACGTCACTACCCCTATCTGGAAGCGCGGAGGCAGGTTCTGGACAAAGTCCTGAGCGGCGCTCTTGGCCGCTTCGATCCGGTTGGGGAACACGTCGCTCGAAAGCATCGAGGCCGAACGGTCCAGCACCAGGACCACCGTCGCCTCCTCGCGCGGCAGCGTGACGAGCGCCTGTGGGCGCGCCAATCCGACCACCAGGCTCACGATCGCGAGGAGGAAAAGCAGCGGCGAGATGAGGCCCGGCCATCTCCTCTGAGGAACCACGCTGGCGAGCAGGTCGAGATTCGTAAAAGTGACGGGGAACCGAGCACCTCGTCGACGAAGGCGCAAGTAGAGCACGGTGAACACCGGCAGGAGCGCCAGTGACCACAGGAATCCCGGGGCCGCGAACCTCACGCAGCCACCCGTCGCCGGCGCGAGAGAAACGTCGCGAACTTCCTGAGCCAGTCTCCGGAGGTCCACAACGTGACGTGTCCGCTCCGGTTCGCTCTTAGCAGCGCCGCTACCTGTTGCCGGTCCGTGCGAGCGGCTTGCGCGAATCGCTCCTGCAGTTGTCTCGAGCGCGTATCCACCAGCAACTCGCGTCCTGTCTCCGGGTCACGCATCCAGATCTCGCCGACATTCGTGAGTTGCTGCTCCCGGGGATCGCGGATCTCGACGGCAACAACCTCGTGACGATCGCTGAGGCTCAACAACGCGGCACGCCAGTCCTTTGGCCCCATCAGGTCCGAAACGATGAACACCGCGGCGCGGGACCTGAAGATCGCCCGAGCCTGCCTAAGCGTCGCCGCCAGCGACACCGGAGCCGCGTCGACGACGGGATCGCGACGAAGTGCTGTGAGAACGCGCAACATCCCCGCGCGCCCTTGCGTCGGCCGCAAGATGCGCGGGCGTGCCTCGCCGTGCGTGATCAGGCCAACCCGGTTGCCGCGCCGTGTCGCGAGATGGGCCAGCGCTAGAACAACGCCTTCTGCGACGTCGGCCTTGCGTCGATCCGCGCTTCCGAAGTTCATCGACGGCGAGACGTCCAGCACGATCCACGTCGTCAACACGCGCTCCGCCACATCCACGCGCACGTGCGGCATGGACATCCGGGCGGTGACGTTCCAATCGATGTCCCGGATGTCGTCCGTGCCTGGTTCGTACGGACGGATCTGAGCGAGCTCTATCCCTCGCCCCATGCGCATCGCCCGGAACTCACCCGGCAACAAACCGTCGATGCGGCGCCCGATCTGCATATCCAGCGCCCGCAGGACCGGCTCCGGCATGGCACCCGGGCCGGGGCGATCCGGCGCGCGCTCCGGCGCGAGCTCTGGGAAGAGTCGTGGCACGAGCTTTGCCCGCTGCTCTAGGCGGTCTCGGCCGAAGCGAGCTCGACGTCGGGCACGGGCAATCTCTCTAGGATCTCGTCGATCAACTGGTCCGCGGTGACCTCGTCGGCCAGGGCCTCGTACGTCAGCGACAGACGGTGACGCAGGACGTCCTTCGCCAGCTGCTTGATGTCGCTCGGCAGCACGTAGCGCCGGCCTCGAACCGATGCCAGCGCCCGTCCCGCATGAACGAGGTTGATCGAGCCGCGTGGGCTGGCGCCGTACGCGATGTACCTCTTCAGCCGGCCGAGGCCGAATTGTTGTGGCGCCCGCGTCGCTACCGCGATCCCCACGGCGTACTCACTCACCTGGCGGTCGACGTAGACCTCATGCACGCTCTCTTGGAAACCGAGGAGATCTTCAGGCGACAGCACCTGGCGGACGTCAACCTTGGCTTGCAGCGAACGCTCGACCACCGTCATCTCGTCCGAGAAACCGGGGTAGTCGACGACGACCTTCATCATGAAACGGTCGACCTGTGCCTCCGGCAGGGGGTAGGTCCCCTCGGACTCGATCGGGTTCTCGGTCGCCATGACCAGGAAGGGGTCCGGGACCAGATGGGTCTTCTTGCCGATCGTCACCTGCCGTTCCTGCATCACCTCCAGCAGTGCAGACTGCACCTTGGCCGGCGCGCGGTTGATCTCATCCGCGAGCAAGAAGTTGCAGAAGACGGGGCCGAGCTCGGTTTCGAAGGTGCCGCCGCGTGGACGGTAGATGCGCGTGCCCACGATGTCTGCCGGCACCAGATCCGGCGTGAACTGGATCCGCTTGAACTCGCCCCCCAAGACGTCCGCCAACGTCTTGACCGTCAGCGTCTTCGCGAGGCCCGGCACCCCTTCGATCAAGAGATGGCCTCCCGCGAGCAGAGCGACGAGCACGCGCTCCAACATCTCGTCTTGCCCGACGATCACCCTTCGCATCTCGAACAATGCTTCTTCGAGCCTCGCCAGCCGGTCGTCTTCCGGCTCGCGAGCGAGCTTTATAGAGTCCGCAGCCACCTTGCTCGTCCCCTTTCCCTTCGTCACACTCATTGCGCCCCGACCCGGACCTCTATCTGGGTCAGGTCCCCCCGACGCAGAACCTCCAGCGTGACCAGCGCTCCCGGCTTGATCAGCCGGATCGCAGAGGCGAGCTCGGCCATCGTGCCAACCGGGCGGCCCGCGACCGAGACGATGACATCACCGCGTTTCAACCCGGCATCAGCCGCGGGCGTCTGCTTCTGAACGTCCGTTATTAACGCGCCGCGGGGCCCGCGGGCGGGGTCGGTTCCGACCACGCCGAGGAACCCCACCCGGGGTTGTTGCCCCTTGACCAGAGCGTCTGCGACCGAAGCGGCAACGTCGATCGGGATCGCGAACCCGATGCCGCTGTTGGCTCCGGTCGTGGTCGTGATGAGATCGTTGATCCCGATCACCCGCGCGGCGCGGTCGGCGAGGGCCCCGCCGGAGTTGCCGGGATTGATGGGGGCATCCGTCTGGATCATCGGCGCGGGAGTCCCGTCGCTGTCGACATCGATCGGCCGTTCGAGCGCGCTGATGACACCCGAGGTGACGCTTGCCGCGAACCCGAAGGGACTGCCGATCGCGACCGCGATCTGACCGACCCGCAGCGGTTCTCCGATCGCGAGAGCGGCTACCGGAAGCCTCCGCTGACTGGCCCGGACCACCGCGACGTCGGTTTCTTCATGCGAGCCCACCACCCGGCCCGCGATGCGGCGACCATCGGAGAGCCGCACGAGCACTTCCGACGCTCCCTCAACGACATGGGCCGCGGTGAGGATGAGCCCGCCCTTCTTGTAGACGACTCCCGACCCGACGCCCGCTTCCGTCTCGATCTGAACGACCGACGGGAGAAGATTGGTCGCCACGTTGGCCACAGGTTCCGCGCTCGCGGAGCCGGCCGTCCGATCCGGCGCGGCCGGTGCCACGGGAACGGGCTCTTGGCTTTGGCTGAGCCTTCCGAGCGCGAACCCGGCCCCGCCGAGCAGGATCGCCGCCAGCGCGGCCGCGATCATCGGTCGGCGCCTCCGGCGTTGTGGCGAGATCGGCGCCGAACGGAACGCCGGTGGCGAGAGCTGCTCGTGCTCGAGCGCGTCCGGATCCGCCACGCGTAGCCACGCGGGAGGCTCATCCCGTACTACGTACGGAGGTTGAAGGTCGGGTTCTTGCTTTTTCGCGGCCATGCCCTTCTGTCCTGATGCCGGCGAAGCCTAATCGGCCCTCCGGCGGCGGCTGTGCGCCAAGGGCCTCTCGACCGGGGAAGATTCTCCCCTCGGATGAAGAGGATGGGACAGGCATGGGAACGTTGAACTTCAAGTGGCCGCTGGCCCTGTGGGCACTCGCCCTGATCCCGCTCATCGGCATCGGCTACGCGAGATGGGTACGACAGGGCCGGGCGGCCGCCGAGCGCTTCGCTCGGCCTGCGATGCATCCCAACGTCCTGCCCGTCCGGCCGCGCTGGCGTCGGCATGTTCCGGTCGCGTTGTATGTCTGTGCGCTCGCCGCGTTGCTCGGCGGTGTGGCGCGACCGCAGGCGGCCTTCAGCGTTCCGCGCGAGCGAGCGACCGTGATGCTCGTCATGGATGCTTCCAACTCGATGCTCGCAAGAGATGTCGAGCCGAATCG
This sequence comes from Actinomycetota bacterium, assembly GCA_030776625.1. Taxonomy (NCBI): domain Bacteria; kingdom Bacillati; phylum Actinomycetota; species Actinomycetota bacterium. The sequence goes on from JALYHL010000001.1 coordinate 799,792, forward strand.
GCTGGAGGCGGCGCGCGCGGCGGCGCGCGCGTTCCTGGACGCCGTCCCGCCGGGCTTCCAGGTGGGCGTGGTGGGTTTCGCGAAGAACGCTCGGGTCTTCAGCCGCGCCACCACCGACCGGAGCGCGGTTTCAAGCGCGCTAGACGATCTGGAGACGCGATCCGGCACCGCCATCGGCGAGGGAGTCTGGCGGGCGTTGATCGAGCAGGCTCCTCAGCTCGAACAGGGACAAGACGTCCCCCCGACCGCACTGGTCCTGCTGTCGGACGGCAACAACACCGCGGGCGAGATCGATCCCATCGAGGCCGCGCGCCGCGCGAACCAAGCCGGCGTCAAGATCTACAGCGTTGCGGTCGGGCTCGAAATACCACCCCCCGGGATGAGGGGACCGAAGCCGCCGGATCACAGCATGCTGCAGCAGGTCGCGGCGGAATCTGGTGGGCGATTCTTCAGCGCGGCCTCCGCCGCCGACCTGACGGAGGTTTATCGCAGCCTCGGTTCCAGCATCGCGACCGTTACCGAGCAGCGCGAGGTAACGGCGGCCTTCGTCGGTGTCGGGCTCGCGTTCCTGATCGCAGGCGCCGCGGTCGCTGCCCTGTGGTTCAACCGGATCCCTTGACCCAGCGATATCGGTGAACGCGCTCGTCTAGCTCCAGATGCTTCGGACCAGGCGCCGCACGGCGGAGTGATCCATCCCTACGTGCTCTAGCACGGTGAAGCGGGGCCGCGTCGCGGGGGCCGCGAGGATGACAGCCACCAGCTCGTCCTCCGTCAGAGAGAGATCGCGGGGGTGATCTGGAAGACCGAGCCTCCGCAGCAGCCGTCGCCACTCCTGCGGATCCTCGCCGTGGAGCGCGGCCGAGATGATGCAGCCGAAGGCGACCTGTTGTCCGTGCAGGGCCCGGCCCCCTAGCACCTCGTCTATAGCGTGCGAGATCTTGTGCTCGGCGCCGGAGGCGGGGCGGGAGCTCTCCGCGATCATCATGGACATCCCCGAGACGACCAGCGCGTTCGCAAGCAGCGTGACGACCTCTGGGTCCTCGTGCGCCTCGGCGACGTCTCGATGCAAGATCGATTCGATCAACTGGAAAGACTCCACCGAGAGCTCCCATCCCGCACGGTCGATGTCGTCAAGCCCGAGCGTGGCTGCCAACTCCCAGTCTCTCAGCGCGAGCGGGTTCGACAGGATGTCCCCTATGCCCGCTCGCACGGACGCCAGCGGCGCGGTCATCAGCGTGGGGATCGAGATGAACACACCCTGCGGCCCCGCAACGGGGACGGTCGCCCGCGTCGATACGTCGTCCGGCACGACCGCCACCGGAGAACAGATCCCGTCATGCGAGATCTGCGTGGGGACGGCGATGAAGGGCAGCCTCGCTATGGAAGCCGCGAGCTTCGCGACATCAAGGCAGCGTCCGCCTCCGATCCCGACCACGGCATCCGCGCCAGAGGCATGCACGCGCCTCGCCAAGCCGCGCGCCCACACCTGATCGGCGCTGTAGGGAGCAGCCTCGCTGACGAGTCGCTGCCCTAGGCCCTCAACGAGACCGCGGCCGTGGCGCGAAGCGACGACGTACGGCGTGCGCACGTCCAGCGCGTGGATCCTGCGCGCCAGCCGCTCTCCCGCCTGGTTCTCGGTGTCAGAGGCGGCGGAGAAGAAAATCTGCGGCAGATCCCTAACGCGAGATCGTGCGGGGCGATCGGTGGAGTGAACGGAGAGCTCCCGCTCCCCCTCCACCACAGACAGATGGTCTGGCACGGATGCGCGCCTAGCGTCGACCATCGAGCTCCCTTATCGCCCAGGCCATGCGTTGGACCGCGGTCAGGATGCCGAGCGCCGCGACGATCATCAGGGCGGCGATGATCGCCTGATCCACCAGTTGGTGCAGCAGCGCCGCTGCGACCAGGAGCAACATCCGTGCGTCGCGGCCTGCAAGCCCCACTTCCGGATCGACCCCCACGACCTGTCCCTTGGTGCGGGCGTAGCTGGTCATGAACGTCCCGACGAGTGCGAGGAGCCCGACGGCGGCGTAACGATCGAGGTCGGAGAAGGTGAGCCCCAGGATGAGCGCGGCATCGGTCCACCGGTCGAAAACGTGGTCGAGGTAGGAGCCGGAAGGCGAGGAGTCGCCCGACAACCGCGCCAGGTCGCCGTCGACGCAATCGGTTATCGATCCGAGAAGAGTGAGCAGGGCCCCGAGGGTGTACTCCCGCAGTCCGAAGGCCGCGCCGCCGCCAAAAGACAGCAGCGCGCTGATATAGGTGACGTGCGTCGGCGAGACCCGAGTGCGCGCGAGCATGCCGGCGACCGGAACCGAGATCGGCCGGTACACGTAGCGCGTCAAGGGGTACTTCAGCTCCAGCTTCGCCTCCTTCGCAACTCGAGCGGCACTGACCGAGCGGGCAAACCGCGCCGCCGCAGCCTGCCGCTGGCATCACAGGCGGCTGCTTTCTGAGCCGTCGCTTCGCTACTCCGCGCCGGCGATCATTGCCGCGAACCGGAGGCGGATGAACAGGATGACACACAAAAGATGAACGAGCCGCGAGCGCGGAGGCACGTCGCAGCCGTCCGAACGCGCTTAGTCACTTCGGGCGCCGCGTTATCGGGGTGGCGAACCAGACCACGGCGGCAACGGCAATGCCGCAGTACTCCCGCTTCCGTCGCGGATAACGGTGATCCCTCAGGCGCGGCGAGCTGGATTACGTCTAAACGTGGCTCGTGACCGCCCCTCGATGCGGCGGGACCCCGCCGCTGATTCGCAACGACGGCGCCCACTCGCCAAAGGCGCCACTGTGACGAGCTCCTCCGCCGCGCGATGAGCTTGCCCGATACCGCAGACCTGAACCCAGTTCATCAAGACTCCTCGCTGCTCTGATCGGTTCCGTCCGCGTCCGAGCGTTCAAGCACAAGCTGCGCCTCGAAAGGTCCTCGTCCCGTAATGACCCACGCGCCGCAGCGGGCGGCAAACGCCACCACGTCCTCCGGCGCCATCCCGGCCCCCAGCGCGTACGTCACGCCGGCCGCAAAGCTGTCTCCCGCGCCGTAGCGATCCACGATCGGCCTCGGAGGTTCGACGGGCGCATAAGGTCGCGTCGGACCTTCGGTCGTCGCATAGGTACCCCCTTTGTCACCGTCCGTTCGTATGACCAGACCGGGAGCGGGGTCTAGGTCGCCGTCGGCATACGCCTCCCCGGGATCGTTGGCACTCGACACGAGCGCGTCCAGCTGCACACCCGTCTGCTGCAGGAACGAAAGGACCCGCGCTGTCGCCACGACGAAGCGGGCAGAGCGCGCCCGTCGAAGTGCACCCACGTCGCCCGCGGTGAAGTAGACCGCGTCGACCCGAGCGAGCTGGTCCCAAGGAAGTGGGTCCGCTTCCGCCGGCTCCAAACGTCTGCCCAGCACGGTGATCGTTCGCTCACCGACCTCGTCGACGTGGGTGACGGCGCGTCGGGTGGGATCGTTGCGAACGGCGGCATGCACCCGAACGCCGAGCGAGCTGAGCTCGTTCCGAGCACGCTTCCCCAACTCGTCGTCTCCGAGCGCGGTGTAGAAGTCACACGACCCGCACAACTTCGCCAGCTGGACCGCGGCCCCCGCCCCTCCTCCACCGGGCTGCTCCCACCACTCGCGCGCATGGACGATGTCGCCGACCTTCGGCGTGTGGTCGACACGCATGAACGTGACCCACTCGACGTGACCGACTACCGCGGCGCGCATGGCTCCACCATGCCAGCTGAGGATGCTAGGAGGGGGGCCGGCCGTGGTCCTGCTCGAAGTGGTAGATGACGCCGTTGGTGAAGCCGTTCGTCGGCGGTCCCTCTTGGTTGTAGGGCTGGACCATGTAGTGCAGCGACCCTAGCAACGCGTCGGTCTTCTTCTTGAGATCGAAGTCGTCATCCAGTCCCTCGGACTCCCCCACGTAGTCGACCCCGAGCTCCCGCTGCGACAGTCCCGTCGCGAGGTCGATCGAGTAGATCTCGCCGCCAGCTTCGGTCCCACCCGCCACGAAGAGCCGGTCTCCGATGAAGGTGGCGCCGGTGATGCCGCTCGGCGGCACCGCGCCGGGCAGGCGCCGAACCGCCTTGATCGGGGTCGCGGCCGGAGCCGCGCGCTCCGCCGTTAGGTCGGACATCGCATAGGCAAGCAGGTCGTTGCCGGCTTGCGTCCACAACAACGTTCCGTCCGGAGACACCTCGCACCACATCGCCTTTTGGATCTCCGACGGGTCGAGCTTTACGTAGTAGTCCATCTTCAAGGTCTGCGGATCCGCGACCCCGATGGCACCCGTCTTGCACGTGTTGCCGGCGGGCGGGTAATAGCACTCGAGCGGGAGATACAGACGCCCGCCGCTATAGGACAGGTCACCGACGTGGTTGTAGCCCTCGCGTACATGGACGTCCGGCGGGATGACGTCGTCGTTGCGCCCGGTCTCGTTCAGCTCGGGATCGGTGCGGTAGAGACCGAAGTAGATGCCGGTGAAGTAACGGTTCCCGGCCTCGTCGTGGGTCATCCCTTGGTAGTAGTAGAGCGGGATCGGGGTGCGGCCCACCTCGCGCCACGTGGTTGCCGCGGCGGCAGGCGCCGCCACCAGCGCGACAAGCGCCAGCCCGAGCACCTTGTGAACGATCCTCATGCCACAGAGGGTTCCCCGTTCACCCCTGGTTAACCTGCCGCTCGGCGGCGCTTTACGAAGGAAGCTCTTGGGGCAGCGGTCGGCGCCTCAGCGCCGGAGCGGTGAGGTCGCGGCGCCAGGCGTACGCCAGCGCGGCCCCCGCCACCGCCAGATAGACGGCCAGGTTGATCCCGAAGTGCAACAGCACGAGGTCGACGTGCGCGCCCGCGATTCCGGGGTTGACCTTGGCCCCTCCCTGGACGTGCTGGACCAGCTTCACCGAGTGCTCGACCACGTGGTAGCCCTGGAGCGCGACCGCTGCTGCCAGGAGGGAGTCGCCCGCGCCAACGCGACCCCGAGGTCGCCACCCGCGGGCCCTGCCCAGCGCCACCACGCCGATCCCGACCAGAACCACGAGGTTGTAGACGAAGTGGATCCATTCCGCCTCGACCGCCGGGCCTGCGATCCCGCCCCTGCTGGGAACCCCGTCGACATGCACCCGGTACACCTGCAGCGCGTGTTCGACCATATGGAAGCTCTGAACCGCAAGACCAACGGCGAAGAGCGGCACGACGAGGTGTCGAAGATCGGCTCCCTCCCCATGCCGCTGCAGGCGAGCGCGGAACAGGGGCAGCGTCCGAGCCGCGGCGCGTGACGCGAGCAGCAGCAACAGAACCGCGAGCGCTGCGGCAAGCGCGATCTTCGGAAGGGCGCCCCACCCATCGCCCAGCTCGAAGGGCGATCGATCACGCACCAGCGAGTGCATGTAGGTGCCGACCGGACCGGCCTCACCCGCGAGCGAGTCATGATCCGTGGAAGCGCGCGACCGGTAGTTCACCGCGAGGCCCCACCCAGCCTGCGATCCCACGCCCGCCTCGGCGACACGATTGACCTGGTTCCCGGAGAACTCGCACATGGACATGTCACCGCAGTAGAGCCCCGCGCCGGCGGCGCCGTCTATCAGGTTGCTCCTCGCGACGCCGTGGCTCATCTCCGTGATCGCGACCCCTCGCATCGTCGTGCCGGTAACGATGTTGCGAGAGAAGTCGACGCGGGAGACATGAGAGACGATCCCCTCTTGGCCCCCTTCGATCTGCGAGTTCTCGACCAGGGTGAGAGGCCGGTTGTCGGCGTACCGGACCTCTATCCCCTGTGCGTACTCGCTGGTCATGTCGCTCACCCGGGCTCCGCTGATCCGGGCGGACGCGTCTACGACCTCGATCCCATGCAAGCGGACGCCGCTGATGGTGACGCCCTCGAGAACCACGTCCTCGGCCTCTCGCACGGTGATCCCTTGCACACCACCCTCGACGGCAAGGTCGCGCACCCGTACGTCATCGGCGGTGACCCGCAGCGCGATGTCGACCGACGCCGGAACCCGCAGCACGGCTCCCTGCTCACCCTGCAGTGTGACCGTCTTGTCGACGTGAACAGGTCCCGTGTGGGTTCCGGGACCTAACCGGATGATCGCGCCGGCGGGCGCGGACGCGATCGCGTGGCGAAGATCATCACCAGCAGGTACGTGCAGCGTGACCGGACGACCGGCTATCGCCACACCGGCAACGACCGCGACCGCTACGGCCGCAGCCGCAGCCGCGCGCTTCATTTCACCGACCCTGCCAAGAGCCCCTGGACGAAGTAACGCTGGAACGCGAAGAACACGACCAACGGGACCACCATCGACAGGAACGCAGCCGGGGCGATGATGTCGAGGTTCGCGCCGAACGTCCGAAGCTCTTGCTGGATGGCAACCGTGATCGGGATCGCGTCGGAGGCGGTGAACGTCAGCGCCACGAGGAGATCGTTCCACGTCCAGAGGAACTGGAAGATCAACAGCGACGCGATCGCCGGCATCCCCAAGGGCAACACGATCCTGGTGAAGATCCCAAGCTCGGACGCGCCGTCGATCCGTGCCGCCTCCAACAACTCGGTCGGGATCCCGATGAAGAAGTTCCTCAGCAGGAAGATTGCGAACGGAAGCCCGAACGCGACGTGGAAGAAGACTGCGGCCGGGATGGTGCCGAAGATGCCGATCTGACCGAACAGGCGTGATACCGGCAGCAGTGCCATCTGCAGAGGGACGATCAACAGCGCCACGATCAGCAGGAAGAGCGGCTCACGACCCTTGAACTCGATCCAGGCGAACGCGTACGCGGCGAGCGCGGCGAGCAGCACGACGAGGAGCGATGACGGAACCGTGATGTAGAGCGTGTTGAACAACGCCTGAACCAGGGACTCGTTCGCGAGCACCTCCTTGTACGGCTCGAGCGTCAGCTCACGCGGCTCCGTGAACACCGTCCACCAACCGCTCTCGGCGCTCGCGGCCGAGGACCGGAAGCTGGTGATGAGGAGGCCGAACGTCGGCGTCAACCAGAAAAGCGCCATCAGGAGCAGGAACAGGTGCAGCGGCCCGCGACCCAGCGCACGAACGAGACCACTTGAACGCGTCCCCGCCATGTCGTCAGGGGTTGCGGCCATTCAGTTCTCCCTCCGGAAGCGACGGATATTGATGAACATCACCGGGATCACGAGGATGAACAGCAGGACCGCGACCGCGCTCCCGACGCCGTACTGCCGGCTGCTGAAGGTCGTCTTGAACATCTCGAGCGCGATCACGTTCGCCTCGTCCTGTGAGGCACCCGGCGCTGTCACCAGGACGATGTCGAAGATCTTCAGAACGTTGATGACCATCGTCACGAAGACCACCCCGAGCACCGGGGCCAGCAGCGGCAGCGTGACGTGGCGGAACGTCTGCCACTCGTTCGCCCCGTCCACCCGGGCCGCCTCGAGCACGTCACGCGGGAGTGCAGCCAAGCCTGCGCCAATCACGACCACCGCGAACCCGGCCCACATCCAAGAAAAGGCGCCGATGATCGCGGGTGTCACCAGACTCGGGCCGAGCCAGTCGACCCCCGTGAAACCGGGCGAGAACGTCGACGCCGCGACCTGAGCCTTGAACGGCCCCTCGCCCAGGCCGGCGAAGGTGATGCTCCCGTCGTTCCCCGTCGTTCCGGAGGCGACGACCTCGCCCCCCGGACCCAGCACCTCCACGTCGGCTCCCGGGAGGCCGATCTCTCCTTCTTCCAGCTCCCCGGGCACGCCTCCGCCGGGCTTGAAGTCACGCCAGACCACGACCGCCAACCCATCTGCCGGCGCAGCGGGGGCCGCCGCTTGCACAGCCTCGCCCGGGACGTCGTCCTCGGCAATCGCCGTCAACCCGAGCAGCGCCGTATCACCGGCGGCGAAGTCCTGCGTCGCGACGATCGGCGCGCCGGGCGCGGCCTGCTCCAGCGGGACGTCCGGCAACACCTTCGCCTCCGGGTAAGCCCCCGGCCCTTTGAACGTGTTGTAGACGACACCCGTCGCGGCGTTGATGAAGCCGAGCTCGGGCGAGGGCTCGTACATCACGCGCCAGATCACACCCGTCGCCAGGAACGAGATCGCCATCGGCATGAAGACGATGATCTTGATCGCTGTGGCGTACCTCACTCGCTCGGTGAGGATCGCGAACATCAAACCGAGTCCGGTGATGATCGCCGGCGCCGTCGCGACCCAGATGAAGTTGTTCTTGATCGCCGTCTTGATGCGAGGCGTCTCGGCTACGTCTTTGTAGTTGTTGACCCCGACGAAGGAACCCGCGTCGTCGCGGAAGCTCTGCCCGATGGTGTCGAGCGTCGGATAGATCACCAGCGCTCCTAGGAACAGCAGCGCCGGCCCCAGGAAGACAAGGGCCATCCACCTCCGCGCACCTCCCGGCGGTGGCTTTAGCTCGAGCCTGGTCCGGGATCGCGCGCCGGCGCCGGCGGCCGCAGTGCTCGCCATACCTCGCTACCCCTACGACTTCTTCTTGAAAGCCTTCGCGGCGTCCTTCTCGAGAGCCGCCGCGATGCTCTGCGCGTCGTCGGGGTTCTTCAAGAAGTCCTGGAAGCGCAGCCACAGGCCGCGGCCCGTCGTCCCGCCGAACTCCGGTGGCTGCAGGTCCGACAGGTCGAACCTGACCGCCTCCGCGGTCGCGATCGCCTCCGCCGAGCGCTGGGTGATCTCGTCGGGGTAAACGCCCGTGTCGAGGTTCTGGTTCGCGGAGGTGAAGCCTCCCTGCGACGCCCACACCTCGGCCGCTTCCGGCGTCGCGAGGTAGGCGAGGAAGTCCTGCGCCGCCTCGTTGTCGGTCAAGGCCACCGCCGCATCGCCACCGCCGACGACCGCAGGCTCGGAACCGTCGATCGCGGGGAACTCGAAGAAGTCGAAGTCCTCGCCGGCCTTGGCGCCCGCCTCCGCCGTGATCACGCCCGGGACGAAGTCACCCTCGTAGACGGTTGCCGCCGCGGGATCCTTGGTGAAGACCTGGTTCACCGAGGTCGTGAAGTCGGTCTGCAGCGCACCCTCCGTCCCACCGGCCAGGTTTGCTTCGTCGCCGACGAGCTCGGCGAACGTCTCGAGCGCCTGGATCACGCTGTCGTCTGTCCAGGGGATCTCGTGGTTCGCGAGCTGGTCGTACATCTCGGGCCCCGCGGTCCGGATGTAGATGTTCTCGAACCAGTCGGTGAGCGTCCATCCGTCGGCGCCGCCCATCGACACCCACGGAACACCGGACGCGTTCACCGTCTTCGCGGTCTGAAGCATCTCGTCCCAATCGGCAGGAGGCTCGACCCCCGCCTGCTCGAAGACCGGGATGTTGTACCACCAGGTCGATTTGTTCGAAACCTTGAAGTAGACGCCGTACAGGGTCCCGTCCACGGAGCCCAGCTCGGTCCAGACCGGCGCGAAGTTCTCACCGAGAGCAGTGGAGACCTCCTCGTTCGCCTCGGTCAACGAGCCATCGGCGGCAAGGCTCCGAACAAGTCCCGGCTGCGGGACCAGTGCCACGTCCGGAGGGCTTCCCCCCTCGATCTTGTTGCCGAGGAAGGCCGCCATGTCGTCGCCAGCGGAGGTGAACGATGCGTCGTGACCACTCGCCTCGCTGAATGCATCGAGGACGTCCTGGAAGCTCTTCTTCTCTTCTCCCGTGAATACCGCCGCGACCTCGATCGAGCCGCCACCTTCTACTTCGGCCTCTTCGGTCTCCTCTTGCGGCGCCGGAACGTCACCGCCGGTGCACGCGGCCCCGAGCATCATCAGCGCAACCAAAATCACCAGGTAACGACGCAACTCTGTCCCCCTTCGCTCGTCCACGTGCCTTGGCCGTCTCCTAACTTCCGTAGATCCCCGACCCGGTAGCCGGGTCGAAGAAGTGCAGCTGCGCGGTGTCCACCGCCAACTCCACCTCTTTGCCGCGCGCGACGTCCGCCTTGGGATCGACCTCGGCCACGAACTCCGCGCGGCCTGTGGCTCCGTCGCCTTCGAAGCGACCGGCCTCGACCGCGCCGGTGTCCACCGCGAGCTCCTTGATCTCCTCTGTTTGCACGCGCGGCGCGTCGACGCCGAAGTGGACCAGCGTCTGGGTGCCGAGGGCCTCGACCAGATCGACGGTGGCCCGCAGCCGGCTCTTGCTACCGGCGGGGGCGAAGCTCGCCTCTTCGAAGTCCTGCGGGCGCAGCCCCACGATCACCTCTTGGTCGAAGAAGCGCTCCAACTCCGGCCGCCGCATCAGCGTCTCTTTAGCGATCTCCAGCCGCTGGCCGCCGACCGAGACGGAAGCGCCTCCATCTGAGCGTTCGAGCTTGCTCGCGACGAAGTTCATCGCGGGGCTCCCGATGAACCCGGCCACGAAGAGGTTCACGGGCCGTCCGAACAGCTCTTGCGGCGACCCCACCTGCTGGAGCTCCCCCTTGCGCAACACGGCGACACGATCACCCATCGTCATCGCCTCCACCTGATCGTGCGTGACGTAGATAGTCGTGACATCGAGATCAGCCTGGATCCGTGCGATCTCAGCGCGCATCTGCACGCGAAGCTTCGCGTCGAGGTTCGACAGCGGCTCGTCCATCAAGAACGCTTGCGGCTCCCGCACGATCGCGCGCCCCATCGCTACCCGCTGTCGCTGACCACCCGACAGAGCCTTGGGCTTTCGGTCGAGGAACTCCTCGAGCCCGAGGATGCGCGCCGCTTGTTGCACCCGCTTGTCCATCTCGCCACGCTCGACCTTGGCCAACTTCAGGCCGAAGGCCATGTTGTCACGCACGGTCATGTGCGGGTAGAGGGCGTAGTTCTGGAACACCATCGCGATATCGCGATCCTTCGGCGGCATGTCGTTGACGACTTTCTCGCCGATACGGATCTCGCCGTCGGTGATCGCCTCGAGGCCGGCGATCATCCGCAACGCGGTCGATTTCCCGCAACCGGACGGCCCGACAAAAACCATGAACTCGCCGTCTTTGATCGTGAGGTCCAGCGAGTTGACCGCGGCAGGCCCGGACGCGTACCGCTTCGTCACACCATCGAGAACGATCTGTCCCACCGACTGGACCCCCCTCCCGTTGCTGGTCGACCGACCCTATATGACGGAAGACGGGGAAGATCCTGTTAACGCCTCCAAGGAGAGGCGTCCCAGGCGTAGACGAGGCCGGCGTCAGACGTGTTCGGCAACCCCGAGGGTCTTGCAGGTAGGAGAGGTCTCGACCTCGTCCTTGTCGGGGAACGTCCCGAGGACGAAGTCACCAGCGTGCATCGTGACGCCGAACCAGTACTTCTCATTCTTGAAGTGGTGCAGACGGTGCGCCCGCCAGATGAAGCGGTAGACCCGGGAGCGCGGCTGGTAGCGGGAGTGGATCAGGTAATGCGTCCACTCGTAGGTGAAAAGTATCGAGAGCCCGGTCGCGGTCGCGGTCAGCCCGAGCCTCAGCGTCGGCATGAGAAGCAAGTAGAGGAGAACGGCGATCGCGATCAACTGCACCAGTACCGGGAACGGGATGAAGATCCAGTCCGTCCGCCGTGGATCCCTGTGATGTGCACGATGCTTGCGCGCCACCAAAGGATCGAGCTTGCGGCCGAACAACTCCTTCGGCTTCCAGTGGAGGATGAACACGTGGATCATCCACTCGATGAAGGGCTCCGCGGCGATGAACCCGACGACCACCACGAGGTCCCACCAACTCCACTCGCCGAGCGCTATGCGAAGCGCCAGGGCGAGCGCCAGCAGGGGTGCGACCACCTTCGGCGTCTTCTGTGATCTGAAGAACCGCCACTCCTGCGCCAACGTCGTAGGACCGGGCGCGAGGTCACGCTGGATCCTGTCACCCACTGCGTCCATCGCGGTCCTTTCGCGCCGGAGGGATCCAGCGTAGCGGACAGCGGCGGCGGCTTCTAGGCCGTGGTGCGCTCTGCTTCTGCTTGATGCTCCACACAAAGGCGAGCGTGAGGTATCGCCTCGAGCCGGTCGCGGCCGATCGGCTGGCGGCACACCTCGCAGCTTTCGTAGGTCCCGTCCTCGATGCGCCCGAGAGCGACCTCGATGTCGGCGAGCTCGGCCTCGAACCGGTCGGAGATCGATAGGTCCTTCTCGCGTTCGAACAGCTCGGTCGCGACGTCGGCGGGGTGTTGATCGATCTGCGTCAGCTCTTGTAGCTCCGTGCGCTCCGACTCATCGCTTCCGGTCTCTTCGGCGATCCCTTGGCGCAGGCGCGTGAGCCGATCCCTCTCTAGCTCTAGACGTTGTCGAGCCACTGCATTGAAGTCCGAGTCGTTCACAGCGATCACTCCTCCAAAGATTGATGAAGACGCGTCGTGGCGTCGAGACCCCAGACGAAGCGGCTCAGCCGACGCGGCACCCATACCCGGCGCCACACGAGACAAACGAGCCGCGCTTCGCGACGAGCTATGACGCCATCATGAGCGGGCCGACGGCGCGCATCCGCCGACGAACCTCATCGAGCATGCTTCAGCCGCCGGTCGGCGACTCCGCTTGCGTGTCGGGGCCTTCGTTTCCCGGCGCGTCCTCGATCGGTCCCTCCGGGTCCTGTGGGACCTGTTCCGCGGGATCGGTGTCACAGGCCGGCAGGAAGAGCAGCGACCCGCACAGAAGAACTCCCGCCACCCGGCGGCGCAGATGAGTCATTAGATCCACTCCCCTCGCAAAAGGACCAGCGCGTCCAACCTCTGAAGACGCGGGCGTGAAGACGCTCCTCGCGCTGATACCCGGAGCCGGCGCAAGCTAACCGGGGGCGGCGCGAGCGTCCTCGTCAGAAGGAGTTGGAATCAACCACGGCTACTACGCCGCAGGTGCTCCCTGAAGCCGTGGAGAGCGATCTCGACGGCCCAGTGCTGCGCCCAGATCAAGATCGGCCGGGCGACATGGATGACGCGGCGGATGCCGCGGTTGGCGATCTCGACATCCCACGTCACGACACACAGTGCGCCCGGGGGCTCGTCGTGGAGCTCGAGTCGCGCCCTCCCACTGAGGTCGCCGGAGACGTCACCTTCGATCCATTCCGCCGCTCGCGAGTCGGTGACGGTAACGCGCACCGTCATCTTGAACGGGACGGGCGGGTCGATGCCGAAGGAGATCGTGGAGCCAGGCGAGAGCGCCTCGCCCTCTAGCTGGACGTTGCGCATCCAGGGCCACCAGGTCTCAAAGCTGCCTACCTGTCCCAGCGCCCGCCATAGCTCTACCGCAGACGCATCGAAGTGGTGCGAGCCCGAATAAGAGACGTCGAACGCGGATGTCACTCGGCGACATTAGAGGGGCATGCGTGGCGGGCTAGCGCGGGGGTAAGAAGGTCCGTCGAGGGGGTTGGATGTTTGGCCGAGACGTCATAGGGATCATGTTGAGGGTCGCCGGGGTCGCCGCGGCAGGGGCCGCGTTTGCCGGGTGTGCCGATGACGCGGCCCGGAGCCCGCTACCGCTGTTCGATCGCGACCCGGCCGCGCCCGCGGAGGAGGGGCGGCTCACGGCACGACCGCTCGCGGATCCACGCGGGGAGCCCCACGTAGGACTGCACCCACTCGGCTTGACCGATCAGCGAGACGCTCTCTTGTACGTCCCCGCGAGCTACCGGCGGGGAACGCCGGCGCCGATGGTCGTCATGCTCCATGGCGCCGGCGGGTGCGCCGAGCGAGGGCTCAGGCCATTCATCCCGCACGCGGAGAGCGAAGGGCTCATCCTCTTGGCCACGTCTTCAAGGGACCGGACATGGGACGTGATCGTCGGCGACTTCGGGCCCGACGTCGCTTTTTTGGATCGAGCCCTGAAGGAGGTTTTCGAGCGGTACTCGATCGATGAGGACCGCCTCGCCGTCGAAGGGTTCTCCGATGGCGCCTCGTACGCCCTCACGTTGGGGGTGACGAACGGGGATCTGTTCAGCCATGTCATCGCCTTCTCCCCGGGTTTCATGGCGCCCGGAGAGAGCCGCGGGAAGCCGCCGATCTTCATCTCGCATGGGGTCGAAGATAGGGTGCTCCCGATCGACGTCACAAGCCGGAAGCTGGTTCCCGAGCTCGAGCGTAGGGGCTACGACGTGAACTACATCGAGTTCCAGGGTGGGCACGCGCCCGCTCCCGACATCGTTCGAGACGCGCTGGGATGGTTCTTGGGCACCGGCGTCGGTGCCGCCGACCGCTCTAAGACCACGGGTGACGACCCCTGCTGATCGTGGCTGAGCTCACGGCTTCTTGCGGGCGCGGGCTCCTTCCGTATGGACGACGGCGCGCAGCGGTGGCGGCGGGTAGCGCGGCAGCTAAGTGGGTAAGGCGGCCCTCGTGCTCGGTTTTCTGATCTCCCTGTTCCTGATCGGCGTCCTCGCCGGATACCTCGCGCGCCTCTTCGTCGCGGGGCCCGACCCCATGAGCTTCGGGCAGACCGTGTGGTTGGGCGTCGCCGGCTCGTTCATAGGCGGGACGATCGGAAGCCTCTTGATCGCGAAGACGTTCGCCATCGCCCCCGCCAGCCTCGGCCTCGCGCTTCCCGGGGCCGTGGTTGCCCTGTTGATCTATCGCAAGCGCAAGTATGGCGAGATCATGCCGCCGCGGCACGGGAGAACGTTCTAGCCGAGGTGGACGCGACGCAACTAGCGGCGCGCTGGGGGATCCAGACGCGCTATGAGAACTACAACAAAGAAGTAAAGACGGTGCCTCAGCGCACCGTGCGCGCTCTTCTCGACGTGATGGACGCGAACGAGGTCGGTCCCCCGCCCGCTGGCGCGCAGGTCACGACCCTTGCGGGCGGTGCCGACCTGACGAACGTCGTCGCGCTGCGCACGGAGGACGGCGGCGAAGAAGCCGTCGCCGGTGAGCTCCCAGACGACCTTCCGCTCGGCTACCACCGGCTCGTCCGCGACGACGGCAGCGAACAGTCGCTGATCGTGACTCCCTCCGCGTGTTACCTCCCGCCACATCTGCGCGTGTGGGGTTGGGCCGTGCAGCTCTATTCGGTGCTATCGGAGACGAGTTGGGGGATCGGCGACCTGCACGACCTGCGCCGCTTCTGCGGCTGGGCGAGCGAGCGCGGCGCCGGAGCCATCATGTTGAACCCGCTGCACGCACCGCTGCCGATCCCGGCGCAGCAGCCAAGCCCCTACTTCCCGAGCAGCCGCTGTTTCCGGAACCCGCTCTACCTGGCGCTCCAAGACCTCGAAGGCGCGGCCGGGTCCGCGCTCGTGGACGAGCTCGCCGCCGTAGGTCGTTCGTTGAACGGCGAGACGACGATCGATCGGGACCGCGTGTACGAGCTGAAGATGCGGGCGCTGGAAGAGCTGTGGCAATCGGGGTCGAGGGACACCTTCGAGGCGTGGGCCGAGGAGCAAGGAGACGCCCTCACCAACTACGCCACCTATGCGTCATTAGCCGAGGCTCACGGCGGCGGGCCCGGCTACGGGTGGGACGAGCCTCTCGCCCGCGGCGAGGCGGAGGCGGTGAAGGCGTGGCAGGCCGAGCATGCCGACCGCATCGCCTTCCATGCCTGGATCCAGTGGCTCCTAGATCGGCAACTTCGCGACGCATCGGCCGCGGTCGGGATCGTCAACGACCTTGCGATCGGGGTTGACCCAGACGGTGCCGATGCGTGGCTGTGGCGGGAATCGTTCGTCCGCGGCGTGACGGTGGGCGCGCCGCCCGACGAGTTCAACCTCGCGGGTCAGAACTGGGGACTGCCTCCGCTCGACCCGTGGAAGCTGCGGGCGGGCGGTTACGAGCCCTTCATCCAAACGATCCGGTCGGCTATGCGCCACAGCGCGGGCATCCGCATCGACCACGTGATGGGGCTGTTCCGTCTCTTCTGGATACCTGACGGTGCAGACGCCGCGGCGGGCGCATACGTGAGGTATCCGCACGAAGATCTGCTCAGCATCGTGGCCCTAGAGAGTCACCGCGCGCAGGCGTACGTCGTCGGCGAGGACCTCGGGACGGTCGAGGACCTCGTGCGGGACGAGATGGAGCAACGCAAGATCCTGTCGTATCGCCTGCTGTGGTTCGAAGAAGATCTTCCGGAGGAGTACCCGGAGCTGTCGCTGGCGGCAGTGACGAACCACGACCTTCAGACGGTTGCAGGACTGTGGTCGAGGAGCGACATCGAGGCGCAGCGGAAGGTCGGCCTCGAGGTCAACGTCGAGGGGACCGAGGCGCAGCGGGAGCAACTGCGGAAGTGGCTAGACCTTGACGACGAGGCCCCGGTGGCGGACGTGGTGGCGGGGGCGTACGGGTTGCTGGGCCGCGCAGCGTCTGCCGTCGTCCTGGCGACGCTAGAGGATGCGCTCGAGGTCGAAGAGCGACCGAACATGCCGGGTACCACGAACGAACGTCCGAACTGGTCGCTGCCGCTCCCGCTCCCGCTCGAGGCGATCGAACGAGACGAACGGGTGGGGCGCGTAGCAGATCTCCTCGCTCAGGGGCGAAAGCAGTCAAAGTGAACAAGGCGACGGCCGCTCTGCACGAGGTGGCGCGCGAGCGCTTCGGGTACGAGTCTTTGCTGCCGGGCCAGGAACAGGCGATGACCGCAATCCTGAACGGCAAGGACACCCTCGTAATCATGCCGACCGGCTCCGGGAAGTCTGCGATCTACCAGATCCCGGCCCTCTTGCTCGACGGCCCGACCGTGGTGGTCTCGCCTCTGATCGCGCTGCAGCGGGACCAGGTCGAGGCACTCGAGGACACGGGCGTGGCCGATGCGGCGCAGGCGAACTCCACGCTGACTCAGACAGAACGTTCCACTACCTTCGACCGCCTCGAATCCGGAAAGCTCGAGTTCCTGTTCCTCGCGCCGGAGCAGTTCGGCAATGAAGAAACGATGCAGCGCGTGCGCGACGCAAACCCGTCGCTGTTCGTCGTGGACGAAGCGCACTGCATCAGCGCGTGGGGCCACGACTTCCGCCCGGACTACTTGAACCTTGGAGCCCTCGCGCGCGACCTCGGCCGTCCGCCGATCCTGGCTCTGACCGCGACGGCATCTCCCCTCGTGAGGGATGAGATCATGGCGCGGCTCGCGCTGCACGATCCCGTGGTCGTGGTCCGCGGCTTCGACCGCCCCAACATCCGTCTCGCGGTCCGCCGGTTCGCGGACGAGAACGCTAAGCGCAGGTCGCTCCTCGAGTCCGTCAAGGAGGCGAAGAAGCCGGGCATCGTCTACGTCTCGACGCGTCGACGCGCGGAGGACCTGGCCGGCGAGCTGTGGCAGCAAGGCGTCGGCGCGGTCTACTACCACGGAGGTATGAGCCGATCCGAGCGCGACGAAGCCCAAGCGGCGTTCATGGACGAGGCGTTCGAGGTCGTCGTTGCGACCACCGCGTTCGGGATGGGTATCGACAAGCCCGACGTCCGCTTCGTCTTCCACTACGACATCCCGGACTCCGTGGACTCGCTGTATCAAGAGGTCGGAAGAGCAGGGCGAGACGGCGGACCCGCCGAGACGATCCTCTTCTACAGGTCTGAGGATCTCGGGATCAGACGCTTCTTCGCCGGCGGCGGCGGCTCGGATGAGGAGGCGGAGCAGAGAAAGATGCTGGAGCAGTCGCGCCTCGACATGATGCGCGCGTATGCGGAGACAGTGGACTGCAGACGGCAGTTCCTGCTCAACTACTTCGGCGAAGCCTTCCAGGACCCGTGCGATGGCTGCGATAACTGCGAGGCGGGAACGGGTATCGCGGACCCCCCGACGCTGCCGTTCGAGCTGAACGCGAGGGTGCGTCACGAGTCGTGGGGCGAGGGCATGGTGATGCGGTACGAGGGCGACAAGCTGGTCGTCCTCTTCGACGACCTCGGCTACAAGACGCTGTCGGTAGACATGGTTACTGAGCGCGGCCTGCTCGACCCGCTCTAGCCTCCACCGCTCGGCATGTGGGAATGGCCTCCACTAACTCCGCGTGGTGCCTATGCTGAAGCGACACGTCACAAGACACGAGTGAGGCACACATGGAGAAGGCAACTTTCGGAGCGGGTTGTTTCTGGGGCGTCGAGGCGGCCTACCGGCAGATACAGGGCGTGCTATCCACCGCGGTCGGTTACGCCGGCGGCACCGCCGTCAACCCGACCTACAAGCAGGTCTGCACCGGCCGCACCGGCCACGCCGAGGTGGTCGAGGTGACGTTCGACCCCTCTCGGGTCGGCTACGACCAGCTGCTGGAGGTGTTCTGGGAGAACCACGACCCCACGACGCTCAACCGGCAGGGCCCGGACATCGGCACGCAGTACCGCTCGGCGATCTTCTTCCACACTCCTGAGCAGGAGGCCGCCGCGCGGGCGTCACTCGAGAAGGCGCAGGCGAACCTCTCGCGCCCGATCGTGACGCAGATCGAGCCGGCGTCGGACTTCTACATCGCCGAGGA
Organism: Actinomycetota bacterium; assembly: GCA_030776625.1. Taxonomy (NCBI): domain Bacteria; kingdom Bacillati; phylum Actinomycetota; species Actinomycetota bacterium. The sequence continues at coordinate 818,096 of JALYHL010000001.1, forward strand.
CTATCACCAGCAGTACCTGGAGAAGCGGGGCCTCTCCACCTGCCGGATCTAAGTCAGACGCTCAAGAGATCGTCGTGAAGGTGGCGGTCGCGTAGGCGATGTGGTCGCCGGTCTCCTCCTGGACCACCTCGGCCTCCAGCACGGTGAACCGCTTGCCCTTGCGGCGGACTTCCGCGGTGGCGACTACGACACCCTCGTGGCCCGGCTCTAGGTAATTCACCTTCGCCTCGACCGTCACCGGTTGCTCGTCGCCGAGGGTTGACGCGAGCGCCGATCCCATCGCGCAGTCGGCAAGGGTCGCTATCGCACCGCCGTGCAGGATCCCGCCGTCGTTCAGGTGTTGCTTCTCCGCCCGCATGGTGAGGCGAGCGCGCCCGTCACCTCGTTCATCGATCTCAATCCCGAGCGTCTCGCGGAACGCCACTAAGAGTCGCCGCCGGACGTGCCGCGGCCTGTCTTCTTCTGGAGCTCGTCGATCCGCTGCGACGCCTCGGCCTTCGTGAGGTTCTCGTCGACCTGCTCGCCCGCCTCGGTCGCAAGGGTGTTGAGATACGACGCCTGCGCGCCCGTCATCTGCTCGTCGCCCGTCACCCACTCCTCGGGGTCCTTCTGAACGTTGCTCGCGTTGGACGCATCGGTCATGGATCTGCCTCCCTGGTAGGGGTTCGTCCGTGGCGGGTTACCCAGGAGAGCCGGGCCTAAACGAACATATGTTCGCTATTTGGCCGCGGACTGCCGCCGTTCCCGCCCCTGAAGTACCAGGCGAACACCGACCGCGATCACCACGCCGCCGAAGATCCTCTGGAGCAGGTCCGGCTCGATCCGCAGCGCCAGATCGGCGCCTAGGTAGACCGACAAAGTTCCTCCGAGGGCCATCGCCGCGGCAAGCCGAAGGTCCACGAACCCGCGCCGGTGATGAGCTATCGCCCCGACGAGCGCCGTCGGCACGATGACTGCGAGAGCGGTCCCCTGCGCCGCGTGCTGATCGATGCCGTAGCCGAGCACCATGACGGGAACCATGAGCAGGCCGCCCCCGATCCCGAAGATCGCAGACAGGCCGCCGACGATGAGACCAACCGGGATCAGCCACAGATAGGCGACGTCGATCACGTCACCACCATCACGATCCCGGTAGCGATCATGATCACGCCGAAGGCGATCCTCAACGGTCCTTCATCGGATTCGGCCATGATGCGCGCGCCCAGCGGCGCTCCCGCGACCGCGCCGATGGTCAGAGCGAGGGCCGCATCCATCTCGACCTCGCCCGCGCTGGCGAAGACGGCCGCACCGAAGGCCGCGATGACGACGATGGCCGCGAGCGAAGTCGCGTGAGCTTCATGCTGCGAAACGTGAAGCACCGCGAGCAGAAGCGGCACCATGACGATGCCACCGCCGACGCCGACCAAGCCACTCGCGTAGCCCGCCAACACCCCGATCACGAGCGCCACTGCGAGCCTCTTCATCCAGACATCGAACCACTCAGCGCGCGCTTCTAGCGGCAGGACTTGTCACACCCTCTCTCTAAGCTGAGGTCATGGCACGTGATCGCGTGTACGACGTCGATGAGGAAGCGTTCCGCGCCGCGGTCGCTGCGAACCTCTCGCTGCGCGGCACCATCCGGTCGCTTGGATTGCACGACCACACGAATACCTACAAGCGGATCCGGCAAAGGATCGATGAGCTTCAGTTAGATACCTCACACTTCGGCCGCAGCCGCGTGATGTGCGGTTATAGCGACGAGCAGTTGAGAAGCGCCGTCGCCGCCTCCCGGTCGATCAGACAAACGCTGCTCGCGCTAGGCCTCAGGGGAGAGGGCGGCAACTACAGGATCGTCCGACGGGAGATAGCAAGACTCGGCGTGAGCACCGCGCACTTCACGAGCAGGGGCTGGCGCAGGGGCAACACGACACCCGTCACCCCGGCTCGGGACCTGTCGCAGGTGCTGGTACGAGGATCGTGCGCATCCACGACATCCGTCCGGAAGCGGTTGTTGCGGGAGGGGCTCAAGGAATACCGGTGCGAGCTGTGCGGCCTCACCGAATGGCGCGGCGCGCCGATCCCTCTAGAGCTCGACCACGTGAATGGCGTGAACGACGACCACAGGCTGGAGAACCTCAGGTTGCTCTGCCCGAACTGTCACTCGCAGACCGACACCTATCGCGGCCGCAACCGCCGACGTTGTGAGGCGTCTCGTGTGACTCAACTCAGTATCTTGTAGTAGCCCCCGTACTCCAACGGCAGAGAGGGGTCGCTTAAACCGGCCACAGTGTGGGTTCGAATCCCACCGGGGGCACCTCTTCGTTTCGATCGCCGTCCTCAGATGAGCGGCCACGGTAGGGGCCGGTCGGCTGGCGGTGCTGGGAAACGGTCCTCTACCAGTAGGCCCGCCACTCGCTCCAGCGTTGCCTCCACCTCCTCCGGCGACAACAGCTGCGACAGCTCGTCCTGCAGCTCCCCCGGTTCCGATAGCGCGGCCCCCAGAACCTCGAGCCGCTCACGCAGGTCGTCGCCCAACGGCTCCTCGGCGTAGCTCCAGATCACCGTGCGCAACTTCGGCTCGACGTGGAAGCTCACACCGTGGTCGACCGCCCACAGCCTCGCGTCGCGATCCTCGATGACGTGGCCGCCCTTGCGATCCGCGTTGTTGATCACCGCGTCGAAAGCCGCGAACGTCCGTAGCTCGTCCGCTCGCTCCTCCATCAGGACGAAGTAGTGGCGGTCCGGGTCGTGCCCGATGAAGAGCTGCAGCGATCCCTCGCCCATAGGCGCGTCGTCGCGCAGCACGGTGGGCGGCACGATGGGCCACCCCGCCGCGCGCGCAACGAGGTACGCGGCAACCTCGCGGGCGGCCAGCGTCCCGTGCGGGAAATCCCACAGCGGCCGCTCACCGCGCTTCGGCTTGTAGACCGCGTGCACCTGCTCGTCGCCGCGCGTCACCCTCGCGAGGAACGTGTAGTTGGACGAGTAGGGCAGGAGCCCGAGAACCTCTACATCCCCGCCCGCCAAGAGGTCGAGGAAGTCGTCGCTCAAGACGAAGGCCTAGCTCAACCGGTGCCCATTGGACGCCGGGCATCTGTGCCCGTCCGGGTCCATCGGAAGCCCGCACAGCTGGCACAAGGGACGACCCTCTGCAACCACGGCGAGCGCGTGCAGGATGAACGCGCGTGCTTGCTCGCGCGCCAGCAGGATCCGAACAGCGAAGTCGTCGACGTCCGGCCCCTCGTCTTCATCATCGTCGTCAACCCCGCCGGCGCTTACGGGCTCGAGAGCGACCACGACGGACTCACCGTCTTCTTCATACGTAAGCCCGATCGTTCCCACCCTCCACTCGGGCTCGATCGGCGCGCTCAGCGAGTAGCGGGGGTCGCGTTGTGGCGTCGCGGCCGCGATCTCATCCGTCGCGTCGATCAGGAGCAGCAACTCCTTGAGCTTCTCGGCGAGCACCTCGACCTGTCCCTTCTCCAACTGGTAGGTCAGCGTCAATGTCTCGCTGCGCGACTGCAGGAAGAACGTCCGCTCCCCCGGCCTCCCGGTGTAGTCGGCGGTGAAGACCTCCGGTCGAACCTCCATCTAAGCCTTCACCAACTTCGGCATCGGAGCCGCGTTCAGCGCGAGGACCTGGGGGCCGTAGTCACTCACGTTCAGCACCGAAACCGAGGCGGGACCGATGAAGATCCGCTGGAACAGATCGATGTGGAGCCCGAGGTAATGCGCGACCACGAGCTTGATCGTGTCACCGTGCGACACGCAGCAGATCGAATCCCGCGGGTGCTCCGCGCGCAGCCGTTCTAGCTCGTCCACGGCGCGAGTCTGCACCTCGCGCAGCGTCTCGCCTTCCGGGAACCGAACCGCCGACGGCCACCTCTGCACAGTCCCCCACAGCTTCGTCCGCATCAGGGACTTCAACGACCGGTTGGTCCACTTCCCGTAGTCGACCTCGCCGATCTGGTGGTTGACCTTGACGTCGAGGTCGTGAATGGCTGCGATCGGCCGCGCGGTTTCGATCGTGCGATCGATCGGGCTGGAGTAGATGGCCTTCAACGGAACCTCGGCGAGATGCTGCGCCGTCGCCTCGGCTTGCCGCTTGCCCTCTTCGTTCAGGTGCACACCCTCCATCCAGCCGGTGAGCCTGTGACCGGTGTGAGACGTGACGCCATGGCGAACGAGATAGATCGTCGTCACGGCAGCGACTTCTGGACCGCCGCGAGAGCACTCGGGTTCTCGAGCGAGGAGAGGTCGCCGGGGTCTTCTCCCAGCACCTGCGCCCTGATGGCACGTCGCAGGATCTTTGCGGAGCGCGTCTTAGGAAGCTCTTCTACGAAACGCACCTCTTTGGGGGTGAAGGCCTTGCCGAGCTCGTCCCCGATCGCCTTCTTGACCTCGGCCCTCAACTCCTCGGACTCGGGAGTATCGGGGCGCAGGATGCAGAAGCACCATACGACGGTCCCCTTCACCTCGTCCGGCACCCCTACCGCGGCACACTCGACGACCGCGGGATGTTCCACGGCCGCGGACTCGAACTCGGCCGGCCCGATCCTCTTGCCCGCGACGTTCAAGGTGTCGTCGCTGCGACCGTGCAGGAACCAGTAGCCGTCCTCGTCGATCGACGCCCAGTCGCCGTGCACCCACACTCCCGGCCAGCGCGACCAGTAGGCCGCGAGATAACGCTCCTTGCTGCCCCAGAAACCGCGCGTCTGGGCGGGCCACGGCTTCAGACAGACGAGCTCGCCCACCTCTCCCCGCACCGGCCGACCATCCGCGTCGAATACCTCCGTCGCCATCCCGAGCGAAGGCGTCCCGAGCGAGCAGCTCTTGGTCGGGATGACTGGAGCTTGGCCCAGGAAGCACGCGCCGACCTCGGTCCCACCCGACAGGTTGATGATCGGGCAGCGGCCTCCACCGACGACGTCGGAGAACCAGCGGTAGGGCTCGGGGTTCCACGGCTCACCGGTCGACCCGAGGATGCGGAGCTTCGACAGATCGTGCTTGCGCACGAGGTCTTCTCCCGAGGGCATCAGAGCGCGGATCAGCGTCGGAGAGACGCCGAGGATCGTGACCCCGTGACGGGCACAGATGTCCCATAGCCGGTCGGGGGCGGGATGGTTGGGCGCGCCCTCGTACATCACGACCGCCGCGCCGTTCGCGTGCCCGCCGACGATCTCGAGCGGCCCCATGATCCACCCCATGTCGGTGACCCAGTAGAGGACCTCGCCGGGGGCCGCATCCAGTTGATAGCGGACCTCCTGGGCGATCTTCACGAGGAAGCCGCCGTGGACATGGACGCTTCCTTTCGGCTTCCCAGTGGTGCCGGAGGTGTAGGCGATCATGTACGGCGCTTCAGGGTCGAGCCGAGCCGCCTCGCACTCCGGCGACTGCTGCCCGAAAGCATCGACCCAGGTGATGTCACGCTCGGTCATCGTGCAGTCGTCGTCGGGGAAGCGGCGGAACACCACGACCTTCTCGACGCTAGGAGAGTCCGCGATGGCGTCGTCCGCCGTCTCCTTCATCGAGACCTTCCCCCCGCGGCGCCAGAAGCCGTCCGCGGTGATCACGACCTTCGCCTTCGCATCGTTCAGACGGGTGGAGATAGCCGGCGCGCCGAAGCCGGAGAAGATCGGCAAGTAGATCGCCCCGATCTTGGCGCACGCATACGAGGCGATGGCCGCTTCCGGGATCATCGGCATGTAGATCCCGACGGGATCACCTTCGCCTACACCGAGTGCCTTCAGCCCATTGGCGGCGCGGTTCACCTCCGCCGCGAGCTCCGCGTAGGTCAGCGTGCGGGTGGCTCCATCTTCGCCCTCCCACACGATCGCCGGACTGCCGGCGAGATCCCCCGCGGCGTGGCGATCGACGCAGTTGTAGGTGAGGTTGACCTTGCCCCCGACGAACCAGCGCGGCCACTCCGGCCCCTGCGAATCGTCCAGGATCTGGTCGTAGGGCTCGAAGAAGTGGAGGCCGAGGTCTTCGATCGCGGCAGCCCAGAACCACTCTGGGTCCTCCTGCGAACGGCGCACCAACGCGCGGTAATCAGCGATGCCGTGCTTGCGCATGAAGCCGGTGACGTTCGCGCGCTCGATGTATTCCTGCGTGGGCTCCCACACGAAGTCGCTCATGGTGCGGAGGCTATCAACGGCTCCCGTCCAGCTTTGTAGAGGAAGGCGCACCCGCGCGTTCCCCCTCTGCCGTCCAGCTTTGTAGAGGAAGGCGCACCCGCGCATTCCCCCTCTGCCGTCCAGCTTTGTAGAGGAAGGCGCACCCGCGCGTTCCCTACAAAGCTGGACAAGAAAGGAGGCGACCCCGGGACTGGAGCCGCCTCCTTCCTCTTCCCGCGAGATCTCGCGTTACTTGACGACCACCCGGCCGCCCATGGAGGGGCCGTGGACCAGGCAGAAGTAGAAGAACCCCTTGTCCGACGACCGGTCGGCCATCTTCACCGTCCACGGGTTCGCGTCGAAGGTCTGCTCATCCGGGAAGACCGGGACCTTCAGACCCGAGTTCTCCAGGTCCCTGTTCCCGGTCACCCTGCGGTTGCCCGTCTCGTACACGATGCGCTCGTCTACGTCGACCTCGAACTGCGACATGTCGGCGCAGGGCGGTTCCGTTTCCGAGAACGAGGCCGGTAAGTCGGGCGACGTTCCCTCGTCGCCGTCGGGGTCGCACACGGGCACGAAGCCGTTCCTAGCCAGGTCCCGGGCCTTCGGCCCTCCGAAGGTCGCGGTGTGGGGCTCGACCTCTTCCATGAAGTGGTACTGGACGCGCGCCCCCAGCGGAACGCGGATGCGCTTCGGGTACATCGCGAAGATCGAGATCGGACCACCGGTGGCACCGACGAAGACGTCATAGACCTTCTGCCCGCTGGCGGTCACGTGCGACGTCCGCTTGGAGTTCATCCGGCTGTGCAGAGCGAAAGCGTCCTCTCTGTCCTTGGCCTTCAGCTCTGCAGCGCGAGCATCCAGTTCCTCTTGAGTAGAGGCTGTCTCCTGCGGACCCACGACATCCACTCTCAGATTGCCGCCGATGTCGGTCCCGGGTGAGGAAGCAGCCCATAGGGTCTCGCCCTGAGCGGCTTCCACCCGCACGTGCACCAGACCGTCCTCTCCTGCGGTAGGCAAGAAGAACTCGTCCTCCTTGCCGGTCCACACACACGGGTTGTCGGCGGCTCCACACTCGGCTGTGGCGAATGAGGCCTCGTTGAACTTGAGTGCTCGCTCACCATCGTCGGGATCCCTCAGGAGGAAAAAGAACGGGTCTCCGAACTGGGTGAAGTTGTCGCCGAACCACTCCTGCGGGTACGTCGACTCGGCAAACAACGCCGCTCCGTTGTTGTTGAAGACGATCGTGTCACCCGAGTGCACCTTGATGTGACCGGGGTACATGCGTGCTGAGAAGCCCGGCAATCCTTCTTCGAAGAAGCCCTGCCCCACCTCGATGGTGAAGGTCTCAGCGGCCTTCGCCGACCCCGGAACGAACAAAGTTCCCACTACTGCGAGCGCGACAAGCGCGCCGGTCTGCTTCCTTCTTTTCACACGACCTCCTTGGCCTGTTCCGCCCGAACGGGAACAGGGTCGCCCTCTACCGTTCCGGAATAGTTACGGGATCGGCACGACGGGCACCAGGGGGTTCGAAGAAAAAACTTCGCAGATGGACCTAGTCATCCAGTAACTGGATGACCAATCCGTCCAAGATGTCCTTTTCCGACGTCAGGACCTCTGGCGCGTCGAAGGCCTCCATCACGCACAGCAGGATCTCTGCGCCCGCGACGATGACGTCCGCGCGGCCCGGCTCGAGCCCTTTGATGCGTTTGCGCTGCGTGTAGGTGAGTGACTCCAAACGCCGCGCCAGCATCCGGACGTCGCCGTGGGTGAGGACGGCGTGGTGCGTCACGTCCGGGTCGTACACGAGGATCCCCGCCTTCAGCGCGGCGAGCTGAGTCACGGTTCCCGCCACCCCGACCAGGCGAGCCCCCGGCGGGACCTCCAGCTCGTCCACCACGGCGTCGATCTCTCCGCGGACCTCCTCGCGCAACGCCTCTAGCTCTTCCGGCGCCGGCGGGTCGGTGCGCAGGTGCTTCTCCAGCATCCGAACGCACCCGATGTTCAATGAAACCAACCGCTCAGGCCGGCCCTCGCCCCCTATGAACTCGGTTGAGCCGCCGCCGATGTCAACGACCAATACCGGCCCCGCGTCCGGAAGATCCGAGAGCGCGCCGAGGAATGTGACCGTGGCCTCGGCTTCACCGGACAGAAGCTCTGCCTCCGTCCCCGTCAGGTGGCGGACGCCGTCGAAGAACTCGTCGCGGTTGTGAGCGTCCCGCACCGCGGACGTCCCCGTCACGCGCAGCTTGTTCACGCCGAGCTCACCACAGGTTGCGGCGTAGTCCGCGATGGTCGCGAGGGTCCGCTGTAGCGCCTCCGGCGCCAGAACGCGACGTTCGTCGACGCCTTGGCCGAGGCGCGTGATCACCATGCGGCGTTCTATCGAACGGAACCCTCCGGCCTGTCCCTCAGCGACCAACAGCCTCGTGGAGTTGGTGCCCACGTCGATCGCAGCCACTCTCATGAGGTCTGCACGCAGGGGAGCCGGCAATCGGGAAAGCCGCTCTGCGACAACGCCAGCGCGCCCACGGGATTCGGCGACACCAGATGATGGGCGAGGTGCGCGTGCAAGCACTTGACGCGGTCGGGCCCTCCGCCGGGTGGCGCCGGTGGAGGATCCAGCACCTCGTGCGCGTCGCGTCGGCGGCGCAGGTCGTCGAGCGCGCCCCACAAGCGCGCACGGAGCAAGGGGTCCTCGCCCAACCGGTCGTTGAGCTGCTCCATCCACCCCTCCGACTCGAGCTTGCTCGCTCGCTTCACGAGCAGCGGACAGGTGAGCCAGTAAAGCGTGGGGAACGGCGAGCCGTCTTCGAGCCGGGGGTGGTTCTCGATCGCCATCGCGACGCCGAGATGACAGCGGCGCGCAACGCGCCATTCACCTCTGAGGGGACGGCCGAGTTGCCGCTCGACGACCGCTTCGTCGTCGGCGGAGTGGGAAAGCGGAGCTACCTGCGCCCCTCTTTGTGCCGCTTGAGGTCGACGAGGCGCTCCTGGCTCTGGCTCATGAAGGTCTTGAGCTTGCGCTCGAACTCGGGATCGCGGCCGCCCTTGCGGGGGGCCTGCTCCGTGTAGCCCGCCTGAGCCTGCTTGATCGACAGGTCGATCTTGCCGTCTTCCTTCTGACCGACGACCTTCACCTGGACGCTGTCGCCCTCCTTGATGAAGTCGCGGATGTTCTTCACGTAGTTCACGTCGACCTGAGAGATGTGGACCATGCCGCTCTCGCCGCTCTCGAGCTTCACGAAAGCGCCGTAGTCCGTCACCTTCTCGACGGTTCCCGTGACTACCGCTCCTACCTCGACCATGGCGAACATCGTAACCCCCCGCGACACCCGCCCGAAGAAGACGACGCAGCGACATGATCCCGCTGTCGCGGAGCTGCCTTCGGGCCGCGGAGGCTTCTAGCGCAGACCGAGGAAAGACAGGAACCCGTCGACGAAGCCGGGCGCGGGGGTAGCCGGTTCCGGTGCCACTTTCTTCTCCTTGTCGGGCCGGCTGCTGCTGCGACTCGGGGGCATCACGACGTAAGCGGTCTCGCCCGGGCGCACCAAGCCGATGCCGCGGGCGCGCTGCTCGAGGAAGTCCGGGTCCTTCAGCCGCCCGATCCTGCCTTCGAGGCGCCGGTTGGAGCGTTGGATCTGCTCGAGGTCGTTCGACATCCCGTGGATCCGCTCGCGCTGCTCGATCAGCTGCCGGGTCGGCTCGATCGCCATCGCGCCCAGAAGCCCGAGCACGAGCAACAGCGCCACGATCTGTGGACCCATCCCGAGGCTCGGCAGCCGGAACCTCTTGGCCTTGTTACCCCCACCGCGCATGGCCAGCGCCTTCACGAGCGCGACCTTGGGAACGCGCGCCCGCCGGGATACCGAGCGCTGTCGCCGAGGACGCCTTCGATGCGAAGGAGCTGGTTGTACTTCGCCGTGCGCTCACCGCGCGCCGGCGCACCCGTCTTGATCTGCCCAGCGTTCGTCGCGACCGCGATGTCCGCGATCGTCGCATCTTCCGTCTCGCCCGAACGGTGCGAGATGACGGTTGTGTAGGCGGCCCTCTGCGCGAGCCGCACGCACTCGAGCGTTTCGGTCAGGCTCCCGATCTGGTTCGGCTTCACGAGGATCGAGTTCGCCGCGCCCAGACTGATGCCGCGTTCCAGCACCTCGGGATTCGTTACGAACAGGTCGTCGCCGACCAGTTGGACGCGATCGCCGATCGCGTCCGTCAGCGTCTTCCAACCGTCCCAGTCGTCCTCCGCCATCCCGTCCTCGATCGAGACGATCGGATAACGCTCCACCCAGTCCGCCCAGAACTGCACCATCTCGTCCCGCGACAGCGTGCGACCCTCGGAGGCGAGGACGTAGCTGTCGCCCTCCGCGATCTCAGATGTCGCCGGGTCCAGTGCTAACGCGATGTCCTCGCCGGGCGTGTAACCCGCGGCTTCGATCGCGTCGAGCAAGAGCTGGATCGCCTCTTCGTTCGCGCCGAGGTCCGGAGCGAACCCGCCCTCGTCACCGACACCCGTGGCGAGGCCGCGATCGACCAGCTGTTTCTTGAGCTGCGCGTACGTCGTCGTCCCCCACTCCAGTGCCTCGGCGAAGCTCGCGGCACCGACCGGAGCGAGCATGAACTCCTGGAAATCCACCGAGTTGTCAGCGTGGGCGCCGCCGTTCAGCACGTTCAACAACGGGACCGGCAAGACGTGGGCGGCCGGCCCCCCCAGGTAACGGAACAGCGGCAGGTCCAGCTCCTGCGCGACCGCGTGCGCGACCGCCAGCGAGACGCCGAGGATCGCGTTGGCGCCGAGCTTTCCCTTGGTGTCGGTTCCGTCCAGGTCGCGCATCAACGTGTCGAGGCCGCGCTGGTCGAGCGCGTCGAACCCGAGCAGCGCCGGGCCGATCGTGTCGTTGACGTTGTCGACCGCCTTGGTCACGCCCTTGCCGCCGAACGCCTTGCCGCCGTCGCGCAGCTCGACGGCCTCGCCCGCGCCCGTCGACGCTCCCGACGGCACCGCAGCTCGCCCGCGGGCGCCGGAGTCGAGCCCGACCTCCGCCTCCACGGTTGGGTTCCCGCGCGAATCGAGGATCTGACGCCCGGCAACGAAGACGATTTCGCTCACTCTGCTCCCATCGCTTGACGCCCGCCACAGCAGAAACAACAGTAACAGCGCCCTCTCCGCCGGCACCGGAACCAGGGCCGCGCGGTCAGAAGGAGGCGCGGAACCTCACTGTGGCGGCTCGCAGCGCGCCTTCGGGGTCGATGCCGCGCACGCGGGCGAGCGCCACGAACCAGAACAGCACGTCGCCCAGGCTTTCCGGAGTGGGGGCGGCCGCGAGCTCCGCCACCGCCTGCGACAGGTGCCCCAGCGCCTGTTCCTCGGTCGGCTGAAACCCCAGAGCGGAGGCGCGCTTCTGGATCTTGCAGGAGTACAGCAGCGCCGGAAGCCCCGCGGGGACGTCGTCGAACGCGCCGTCTCGCTTCTTCTCCTCAGCCTTGATCGATTCCCAGTTCCGGACGACCTCGCCCGCTCCCGTGACCGCGACGTCGCCGAAGACGTGAGGATGACGATGCACGAGCTTGACCACGAGGCGGTTTGCCACCGACGCGACGTCGAAGCGAGCGTCGTCGGCCGCGAGTTGCGCGTGGAAGAAGACCTGCAACAACAGGTCGCCGAGCTCCTCTTCGAGATCGTCCCCTAGCGCGGCGCGATCGATCGCGTCGAGCACCTCGTACGCCTCTTCCACCAGGTGGACCCGCAAAGACTCGTGCGTTTGCTCTTGATCCCAAGGACAACCATCGACGCTTCGAAGCCGCGCCATCACCTCAGCAAGCCCCCCGAGAGCAACCGCCGCCCGCCGGGAGATCGCGGCGCCGTGAGCAGTCGTCAGCGCGTCCACTGCACGCGCCGGTCCGGCCATGACCTCCGCGCCTGAGCGCGCCAGCTCTCGCACGCGCACGGAGTTCGGGTCCGCGACCAAAGCCAACATGTCGTCGTTCGGGGCCGGCTCGTCGTCGAATGCACCGGCGGGCGTTCCCGCCGCATTCAGCCGCTCGACCAAAGGGTGGCCGGGCCGCTCGAACACCACCTGCTCGCGCGACCGCAGCGCGTCCCACTCCGCCAAGGTCAGCGATCCCGCTTCTTCGGGTGCGAGCGCGACGACGAGCAGAGGCACTATTCAGCGGGTGACGGCGCCGGGGCCTGATCCTCAGCCGGCGCGGGTGTCTCGTCGGGCACCTCGGCCCCCGGGACATCCTCAGCGCTCGGGTCTACGACCTGGAACGTCTCCTCGTCGAACTCGCCATAGCGGGGGTTCACCTTCACGTCCGCTTCCTCGTAAGCCTGCGCGACGTACTCCTCCCACGCCTCGTCGGCCGCGCCCGTTCCAAGCTCTTGCTCGATCTGACCGACGACGTCCTCGAACGGCGCCAGCCGCCGGTCCGTAACGCGGATGACGTGGAAGCCGAACTCGGTCTTCACCGGGTCGGAGACCTCACCGATCTCGAGGTCTGCGGCCGCCGCCTCGAACGGAGGGACGAACTCTCCGGGCGAGAAGAACCCAAGGTCACCCCCGCGGCCCGCGTTGCTCTGGTCGGTGGAGTGCTCCTTCGCAAGCTTCGCGAACAGCGTCTCGACCTGTCGCGGCGGCGCCGCCTGCAGTTGGCGAGAGAGCCGCTGCGCGAGGGCCTTGCCCTCGACGAGGATGTGTTGCGCCGCGGTCTCCTGGAACCTCGCCTCGTTCTCTTCGTAGAACGCCTGAAGGTCCTCCTCGGTCGGCCCCGCGTTCTCGGTCACCTTCGCTCTGAGCTCCTCTTCCAGGAGGCTGTCGCGCACCAGCTCCTCGAGCTGATCGAACGTCAGCCCCTGCTCCTTCAAAGCCTCTTCGAACGCTGCCTCGGTCTCGAAGTCCGCCTTGACCTCGTCCAGCCTCTGGGTGAGCTCTTCCTCCGACACCGTGATCCCGAACTCAGCCGCCTTCGGCTCGAGCACGGCGCGTCTGATCGCTTGCGTCAGCAGCTGCTGCTCGACCTGTCGCTTCAGCTCCTGCGCATCGCCTTGCTCCGACAGCCGCTTGAACTCCGCGGACGCGGCGAACCGGTTGAGGTCGGCGGAGATCTCGTCGACGGTGATCTTCTGTCCGGCGACCACCGCAGCCGCGGGCTCCAGCAGGTCGCCACAGCCGCTCGCGAGCAACACGAACGCTCCGCAGGCAACGAGTAGTCGTCTCATGCGGGCGAGGTTAACTGTTGTAAAAGATCCGTCACCCACGGAACCACGCCCGTCCGCGGCAGCACGCGCTCGGGCACGAGCAGTGTGCGGTTCTCGGGTTTCCACTGCGCCGACGGAACGATCCTCTGCAACCGGACCTGGCGCGAATCCTCGAGCTCGATCGGACGGATCCTCAAGTTACGCGCGACCGTTGCGGCTTCGTTGATGCCTGCCCTCGACATCAACGCGCGCAACTTCGCCACCTCGAACAGTGCCTCCACCACATCCGGGACCGGAGCCCCGTAGCGATCCACCAGCTCGGCGCGCACCTCCGCAAGCTCCTCGTCCGTCCGCGCCGAGGCGATGCGCCGGTAGGACTCGAGGCGCAGGTTCTCATCCGCGACGTACGTCTTCGGGATGAAGGCGTTTAGGGGCAGGTCGATGCGCACGTCACCGTCGAGACCCGGAGGAAGGCTGCCCTTCGCCTCCTCGACCGCCTGCGACATCAGCTTCACGTAGAGATCGAAGCCGACCTCGGAGATGTGCCCGTGCTGCTCGGCCCCCAACAGGTTGCCCGCGCCTCTGATCTCGAGGTCCCGCATCGCGATCCGGAAGCCGGACCCGAGACCCGTCTGCTCCGCGATCGTCTTCAAGCGCTCGTGCGCGTGCTCGGTCAGTGCCCGCTGGGGCGGGAAGAAGAGATAGGCATAGGCGCGCTCGTGCGCCCGGCCCACCCGCCCGCGCAGCTGATACATCTGCGAGAGACCCAGCAGGTCGGCCCGCTCCACGATCAGGGTGTTCACGGTGGGGATGTCGAGCCCGGACTCGATGATGGTCGTGCACACCAGAACGTTGGTCTTGGCGTCTCCGAACTCGAGCATCGTCTGCTCGAGCTGGTTCTCGTCCATCTGCCCGTGCGCAACCGCGACGCGGGCATCCGGCACCAGATCTTGCACCCGTCGCGCCGCGGCCTGGATCGTGTCTACCCGATGGTGCACGTAGAACACCTGCCCGTCGCGCAACAGCTCGCGCCGGATCGCGGACGACAACGTCTCTTCGTCGAAGTCACCGACGTAGGTCATGACGGGATGTCGGTCCTCCGGCGGGGTGTCGACGATCGACATATCGCGGATCCCGGACATCGCCATCTCGAGCGTGCGCGGGATCGGCGTCGCGGTGAGCGTCAGGATGTCGACGCTGGTGCGGAGCTGCTTGAGACGCTCCTTCTGCTCGACGCCGAAGCGCTGCTCCTCGTCGACGATCACGAGCCCTAGGTCCGAGAACTTGATGTCCTTGCCCAGCAGGCGGTGCGTGCCGACGACCACATCCACCTTGCCGTCGGCGAGGTCCGAGATGACCTTCTTCGCCTCGGCGGCGGACAGGAAGCGAGAAAGCATCTCGACCCGGACCGGGAAGTGCCGGAAGCGCTCCGCGAACGTGGCGTGGTGTTGCTGGGCGAGGATCGTGGTCGGCACGAGGACCGCCACCTGCTTGCCCCCCGCCACGGCTTTGAACGCGGCCCGTACCGCGATCTCGGTCTTGCCGTAGCCGACGTCGCCGCACACGAGCCGATCCATCGGGAGGTCTTTCTCCATGTCGTCTTTGACCTCGTCGATCGCGCGCAGCTGGTCCGGCGTCTCCTCGTAGGCGAAGGCGTCCTCGAGCTCGCGCTGCCACGGCGTGTCGGGGCCGAACGCGTAGCCCTTGGCGCGCAGGCGGTCGGCGTAGAGCTTCACTAGCTCGTGCGCGATCTCGCGGGCGCGGCGGCCGACGCGAGCTTTCGTCTTCGCCCATTCGTTCGACCCGAGCCTGCTCATCTTCGGCAGCTCGCCGCCGATGTACTTCGAGACCAGGTCGACCTGGTCGCTGGGGACGTAGAGCCGGTCGCCCTTAGCGTACTCGATCACCAGGTACTCGCGGTGAACCCCCAGCAGCTCCCGATCCACCATCTCGATGTAGCGGCCGATGCCGTGTACCTCGTGGACCACGAGATCGCCGGAGGCGAGATCGAGGGGGCCGGAGGCCTCGCGTCTCTTCGACTGGATCCTGCGCTTCGCAGCGCCGGAGCGGCGCCCGGTGAGGTCGGACTCAGCGACGAGGGCGAGCTGAGCCCACGGGAGCACGAATCCGCGCGCCAGCTCTGCGATCACGATCACTCCTCCCGGCGCCGAGTCCTCGGACGGAGCCACATCGCTGATCGGGAACGCGGTGCCCGCCGTGGTCTTCAGGTTGTGCTGCAGGCGCTGTGCGGTGTCGGGCAAAGAAGCGGCTATCACGCCGCGGTAGCCGTTCTTTATCAGCGAGTTCAGTCTCTCGACCAGTTGCTCCGGCTTGCCTGCGGTCGCGGTCCACGTGTCCACCGGAAGCGCCTCGGATGACGGATCGGCAAAGCTGGAGATCAGCAGGCGGGTTTCGAGGGCCTGGAGCGACTCGTCCAGCGGCGCGTAATGACCGCCGTCGGAGCCCGAGATCTGAGACCACTCCGTTACCTGCTCCAAGACCTCGTCCGCGCGGTCCCGCACCCGCTTCGGCTCCAGGATCGCCACCGGCGAGTCCTGCGGCAAGAAGGTCGGCAACGGCCGAAGGCCGCCCGTCAGCAACGGAAGGAGCCGCTCGGCCCCCACGTCGATCACCCCTTCGGCCAGTTGATGCAACGTTGGATCGTCTACCGACCGCGCCAGCTCGGCCGCTCGCGCTCGCGTGGCCTCGTCCGCCCGCAGCTCGCGACAGGGCGCGACCGACACCGCCTCGACGGGATCCAGCGAACGCTGGGACGCCAGCGCGAACTGTCGCAGCGAGCTGATCTCGTCACCCCAGAGCTCGGCTCGCAGCGGCCGTTCCGAGGCGGGCGGAAAGACGTCGATGATCCCGCCGCGCAGCGCGAACTCCCCCCGGCGCTCGACGATGTAGTTGCGCTCGTAGCCCATCTCGACGAACCGCTCCGTGAGCTCATCGAGGTCGACGAGCGCACCCTCGCGCAGCTCGAGGGCCTGGACCGCGCCGCCCGGCCGCGCCACCAGCTGCGTCACGCCTTGCGAGGTCGTGACCACGACGAACCGGTCGCCGCGGCTGAGGCGCGACAGGACGTGGAGCCTGCGGCCCATCGTCTCGACCGAAGGCGACAGCGGCTCGCCGGGCAGCACCTCCCACCCAGGAAAGATGTCGGAGCCGGAGCGACCGAGGAAGGCGTGGATGTCGCGGGCGAGTTGCTCTGCCTCCTCCTGGCGGGCGGTGACCGCAAGCACCGGCCGATCCAGGTGACGGACCAGCGCAGCGAGCAGGAACGGCCGGGCAGGCTCCGGGACGGTGACCGACGAGCGCGCGCGCAGAAGCGCCTGCAGGCGCTCGTCGGGCAGCAGGTCGAGAAGCGGAGCTAGAGATGCCACTACGACTCCAGTCTAGGTGCCGCCGAA